>DATCYX010000493.1:0-2013 GCA_036526235.1 Anaerolineales bacterium
GCCAGCCTCCGGTGCGACCAATGGCTACAACCCGGACCTGGGCTCTTTCATGCTGGTGGGGGTGGATATCCCAACCGAGGGTTGCTGGGAGATCACAGGGCAGGCAGGCGACCAATCGCTGAGCTTCATCGTCCGGGTAGAACCATGAGCTTCGCCCCACATGTACCGGATCAAACCTTACTGACCTTTAGATAACTTGGTTATGAACGTCCCACAGGTTTATGATCACACGAGTAGTTTTAGGGAAACCTGCGGGACGTTTTTGCACCGAAGAGCTTAAAGCACATCTTAGATATGTGTTCGGATCGGCACAAGCGGGTAAAATAATCCAATGAGCATCCGCCGGGCGTACCCAAAGTATCCGTTGCTGTACCAGATCAACACGCGCGTATATGCCCGCTCGCCTCGTTGGGGGGGCTCGGGCAGGCTGGATGACATCCCCGAGAGCGAGCTGGATGAGCTGGCGCGCATGGGCTTTGACTGGGTCTATCTCCTGGGGGTTTGGCAAACCGGCGCGGTTGCCCGCAAGATCTCGCAATCCATCCCTGAGTTACTCCGTGAGTACCATGAGGCCCTACCCGATCTGCGTCCGCAGGATATATGCGGCTCGTGTTTCGCAGTTAAGGGTTATAAGGTGCGCAGGGACCTGGGTGGGAATGCGGCCCTGAAGCGTTTTCGCAAACGGCTGAGCCAGCGCGGCTTGCGCCTGATGCTGGATTTTGTCCCCAATCACACCGCGCCAGACCATCCCTGGGTCGAGGCGCATCCTGATTACTACGTGCACGGCACGCCAGAGCTGCTCGCCCAGCAGCCGCACAATTACACCCGCCTGAAAAAGACGCCAGGCGCACCGGTATGGGCATACGGTCGTGACCCATATTTCCCGGGTTGGTCGGATACCCTGCAGCTCAATTACGGCAACCCGGAATTGAGACAAGCCATGGTCGGGGAGCTGGCAAAAGTGGCGGCTCTATGCGATGGCTTGCGCTGCGATATGGCGATGTTGCTCCTGCCCGAGGTGTTCCAGCGTACCTGGGGTATCCCGGCTGCTCCGTTTTGGCCGCAGGCGATCCAGGAAGTGCGTTCAATATTTCCGGATTTCGTCTTCATGGCGGAGGTGTATTGGGATTTGGAGTGGACCCTGCAACAGCAGGGCTTTGATTACACCTATGACAAGCGGCTATATGACCGCCTGCGGGAGCGGCAGGCGCGCCCGGTGCGCCAGCATTTTGATGCTGCCCTGGATTACCAGAATAAGTCGGTGCGCTTTTTGGAGAACCACGACGAGCCGCGCGCCGCGAAGGTATTCTCATCTGACGAGCATCGTGCCGCGGCCGTGCTGACCTACCTGAGTCCGGGACTGCGTTTTTTCCACCAGGGTCAAATCCAGGGATGGCAGACGAAGATCCCTGTCCAGCTGTGCCGCGCCCCAGATCAACCCACAGACAGGCTGGTAAACGCCATTTATTTGCGCTTACTGGAACTGTTACACGACGATATATTGAGGAATGGCGAGTGGCGGCTGCTGGAGTGCACCCCTGCCTGGGAGAATAACGCTTCCTGGGATAGCTTAATCGCTTTTTCATGGCAAGGTTCGGGTGATCGGCAATGGCTGGCGGTGGTGAACTATGCGCCTCACCCTAGCCAGGGTTACGTGCGATTGCCTTTCCCTGAATTGGGCGGCGCAACCCTGCGACTTAAGGACCTCTTGAGCTCTGCGGGCTACGACCGCCAGGGCGATGACCTATTAACGCATGGTCTCTATCTCGACCTGCCCCCTTGGGAGGTGAATGTGTTCGAGGTGGTCAGATTGACCGAGTGAGCTGTTCAAAGCCTGTAGATTTCCTTACTTTTTTCTATAGAAAACCTACCTAAATCTACATTGACGAAGAGGGCTAAATCCTGATAATCTGAGGCATAATTACTGGTTGTCTGGATTTGCTTTTCCAGCCTGGACGCGCTGGCTTCACAATTAATAAATGGAATAAATTGAGGACGATAATGCTGCTGAAA
>DATCYX010000494.1:0-10799 GCA_036526235.1 Anaerolineales bacterium
AGGGTTAAATTCTCCATGACCGTCAGATTACCAAATAGTCGCCTGCCTTCGGGGACATGGGTAATCCCCAATTCGCTGACTATCTTATCGGCAGGGTATTTGAGCAAATCAATGTCTTTGAAAACCAGCTTACTGCCTGATTCTGGCTGTATCATGCGGGAGATTGCCCGTAGGGTTGTGCTCTTGCCAGCCCCATTGGCACCAATAATACAAACAATTTCCCCTTCATCAACGCTAAAATCTATCCCATGAAGGGCTCGTATACCACCATATGAGACACGTAAATTTTCTACCGAGAGTAGCATTAGACCACTACCTCCTTGCCCAAATAAGCGTCGATCACCCTGGGGTTGCTGTGGATTTCCTCTGGTGTGCCTTCTGCAATAACCTCTCCAAAATCGAGAGTTTGGATAGTCTCACACAGGTCCATGACTACTTTCATCCTGTGTTCAATAAGGAAAATAGCTATGTCGAACTGATTGCGAATTCTCCTGATGAAGTTTACCATTTCGACCAGCTCTTCTGGGTTCATCCCAGCAGTAGGTTCATCCAGAAGCAATAGCTTAGGTTCCATCGCCAATGCTCTGGCAATTTCCACCCTTCTCTGTACTCCATAGGGCAGGCTGGTCACGACTTGATCGGCCAGACGGCCAATTCCTAACATATCCAGGAGGTTGTAAGCCATCTCATCGATCTCAGACTCTTCACGTTGCCGTTGGGGTGTGCCGAAGAATGCTCCCATTAGCCCGTAATGGATTTTTGAATAACGAGCTAATTTGACGTGTTCCAGGGCAGTCATGTGCCTCCACAGGCGCAGATTCTGAAAGGTCCTGCCGATGCCCAAAGCCGCTAGCTGGTGAGGACGCAAACCCACAATATCCCTGCCATCAAAGACAACCTGCCCCTGGCTCGGTCGAAAGATACCGGTGATCAGATTAAAAATCGTTGTTTTACCAGCCCCGTTGGGGCCGATTAAACCCCTGACCTGGCCACGTTCTATCTCCACATGGAAATTGTGAACAGCTCTCAAGCCGCCGAAATAAACGGTGAGATTGTCAACTTGAAGCAGCGACATGCTCCACCTCTTCTTCGGTTTCCGTTTTGGGTTTGATGAGATCTTCGATTTTGAGTTCCCTAAAAGCGATCAGTCCGGTGGGACGGAAAATCATTACCAATATCAATAAAACCGCGATCACGATCCATTTCAAGATTTCTAGAGGACGCAATGCCTCTGACAGAATGTTGAAACCTACAGCGCCCACGACCGATCCGACCACAGAGTTCAAGCCTCCCAGGTAGACCATGGCCAAAACCTCGCTTAGTTTGAATATACCGAAGGTAGATGGATTTACATATCTCAGGACATGAGCCAGAAGCCCACCGGCGACTCCCGCCCAAAATGCTGAAAAAAGGAAAGCCACCATCTTGGTTTTCCGGGTATCGACTGACATAGCCTCGGCCGCGATCTCGTCATCCCGCACTGCATTTAGCGCTTTTCCCAAGGTAGAACGGACAAAATTATTGATAATCAACACGCATAGCATCGTGATCACGAAAATCAATGGCAAATTAGCCCAATCTGGTTGTCCCATGAACCCGCGCGGTCCTCCTACAATCTCGAGGTTTTCGAAGAAGCTCTTGACGATGAAGGTAAATGCCAGAGAAATAATTGCCAAGTAATCACCACGCGTGCGAAAGGATGGGATGGCGATAAATAATGCCCCAAAAGCGGATACTAGTCCGCCGATCATCAAGGCTAATGGGAATAGGAATGGGCCCATGAAAGGCGGCAAGAGAGGTGCTCCAAAAACACTATCTTGGACGAAAAACAAGACTGTGAAAACCGAAGCTGAATACGCCCCTAAGGCCATAAAGCCCGGATGCGAACAAGAGAATTCGCCCATATACCCATTTACTACATTTAGGCTCAAGGTAACCATGATGGCGATCAAAATTAGCTTGAGGAGCAAAACCCGGTAATCTCCCATGAATGCCCACATGTGCATAGCGGCGTATAAAAGTACTAAATGAACAATCAATGATACCCAATTCGGGAAATTTAGTAGCCAGGCGGCCAGCCGATTTGCCAACGGCTCGCTCAAGCGGGCGATAATTGTGATAGGCAATAAGTACATTAATACCGCATAGAGGAAAGTATTGGGGATCAATAATGGATAGCTGAGTGCACTATCGAAGCCAAACAGTGAGGGTACATTGGCCATTCCCAGAATCCGCGATAATGGATAGCCCACAGATCGTTCGATAATTGCCGCGGCTAGACCCCCCAATAACCACCCCAAAACAGGGACGCGGGAGAATGCCTGCCGGAGTCTGCCTGCCAACGCGCTATTTCGATATTTTGACAACGCCCTATCAATGACAGCCATATATTTCCTCGTTCTGATGAAGTCGGTTTTGTTGCGAGCACGTAGTTAAAGCCTTAATTGAGCGCTATAAGGCTCTCCGAAGAAACCATGAGGTCTGAAGGTTAGGATAACAAGAATGATTGAGTAAGCGATCAGGTCACGAACCGTGGAAGGAAAGATTGCTGCCACGAAGATTTCAATAAACCCTAGAAGGAAGCCGGCTAGAGCAGCTCCAGGAATAGAGCCTCGCCCTCCGAGAATTGCCGCCACAAATGCCTTCCATCCGATTAGAATGCCCATGTAGGGCTCTAAGACTGGATAGGCGATTCCAAAAAAGATCCCTGCAGCTGCAGCCAGCGCCGATCCAAGGGCAAAAGTCATCACAGCAATTGAATTGCTGGATACTCCCATCAATGGCAGAACAACATAATCGTAGGCCATCGCACGTATTGCCATTCCCCACTTGGTGCGCCGGATGAACAGATGCAATGCTACCATTAATAATATTGAAAGTGCAATGATCATTACGCGTGTGCTGGTAATGGTCACTCCCCCGATCAGGTAAGTCTGTGTCTCGATCAAGGTGGGGTAGTTGCGACGTTGGGCCCCTAGAAGGGCGAGATTGCCGGTCTCCAATATAATGCCCACCATCAAGCCTGTGATTGCAGCTGAAGCACGAGGAGCGTCGCGTAAAGGCCTGTAAGCCACGCGCTCGACGATCATTCCAAGGAAGGCTGTGGCAATCATGGTAAATAATATTGTCAGTACCAGAAGCAGCCAACTGGGCAGAGGTAAAGTTCCTGTTATCGAAAGCCCGACTAGTGCACTAGAGATGAAAAACCCGAAATAGCTTCCGGTCATAAAGATGTCGCCGTGGGCGAAATTAAACAGCATGAGAATGCTGTAAACCATCGAGTAGCCCAAGGCGATTAAGGCATAGAAACTACCCCATTGCAATGCATTCATCACGTTTTGAAGGAAAAACGTCATCTCGATGGCTCCTCTTATCGAGAGGGCGGACATTATCGAATGCCGCCCTCTCATTGGTCAATTAGCGGTGCACAAGTGATCGATAGATTACGCTAGGATCCAGGCTATCTTTCCTATGCATATATTTAAGGGCAGGCTTGATCGTAAAATTCGAATTCACCCGCGTCACTGATTTTTACGATAACAGCGCACTTGACTGGATCGCCATCCTCAGTGAAGGTCATGTTGCACGTAATGCCTGCAAAGTCTTGGATCTTGGCTAACGAATCGCGTACGCACTTCCGGTCTGTTTTTAAGTCGCCGGTAATCGTACCGCAATCCTGGATCGCCCTTTGCACAATCATCATTGCATCCCATGTCAGAGCCCCTACATCATCCGGGACATAGTTATAGGTGGTGTTGTAGCGGTCAATGAACGCCTTGGTCGCGCCGACCGCGCCAGCCGCAGCATAGTGAGTGCTGAAGAAAAGACCTTTGCAGTCATCACCGCATAGGTTCATCAGCTCGGCTGAGCCCCAGCTATCGCTGCCTACGATGGGCTTGTCCCACCCCAATTCGTGAGCCTGCTTCACGATCAAGGGAACCTCGTCATAATATTGGGGAGTGAAGAGGACTTCGGCTCCAGAGTTGAGGATCTTGGTCAATTGCGCGCTGAAGTCTTTATCCTTGGTCGTGAAGGTCTCAAAGGCCACAACAGAGCCAGCTCCGTGAAGCTCTTCCCAGGCTTGTTTGAAGTACTCGGCCAAGCCCTTGGGGTAGTCGCTGCCCACGTCGTAAAGTACGGCGGCCTTGGTGAAGCCAAATTCATCGGTAATGAACTTGGCGTTCACCGGCCCCTGGAAGGGATCGAGGAAGCAAGCGCGGAAGACCCAAGGACGGTCTAAGGTAGTGCGGGGGTTGGTGGACCACGGACTGATCATAGGGGTCTCGTTGTTGTTGGCCACTTCGCCGGCAGGCACCGCCTGCTTAGAAGCCTGGGGACCAACGATGACAAGCACACCATCCTGGGTGATAAGCTTGGTATTGGCCGCTACAGCGGATTCGGCTTTAGATTCGTTATCTTCGATGACCAGCTCAACCGGATATTTTTTCCCACCAACCTCCAATCCCCCTGCGTTGTTGATGTCTTCAAGCCACATTTCAGCGGCATATTTAGTGCCTTCGCCGACTTTTGGGATATCGCCTGTGATCTCAGCATTAATTCCGATCTTTATTGTCTGGGGTGCTGCGCCTCCGCATCCTACTGTGAAGAGCGCCAGCGCAATGAGCATGGCAGTGAATTTAAAACAAGTATTCTTTCTCATAGCTCCTCATCCTCCATAAAGTAGTTGATCTATGCCAGCATCGATTGAAAAACTTTGAATTATTCGAGACAGAGATTCGTCGCTCTGGGCAATTGCTATACATCACCTCCTTTGGATAATCCATTCCGTGGAGCTTTATCCATATAATTTGGAGTATTTAACTGCAAATTATTGTGTTTTATCGCACTATCCTACAAGAAAGAGTGTATAGCAATTCCAATCGATTGTCAACACATTGTCCATTGTCCATGGTAACTGAGTACAATCGTCAAGTTGGGTATGTGTAGCTCTTCGGTTTCTCTAGAAGAGTGTTTTTTCGTGTATGTATCGGGTTTTATATGTTGATTTAGCCAAGATTTTTGGTGAAAACAACATTGAACGGAAGTAATCTAGGTGGATGTAAAGGGAAAACTGGACGGGATACACCATTTACCTTCGGTAGAGGACAGGTTGTTCCTTATCCTTACAAGAAGCTCTCCAGAAAATTACCTACTTCAGCCATTGTAAATACCGGTCCATCCACACAAATAAGTTTCTCGCCTAGATTGCATCGCCCACACTTGCCAATGCCGCAGTGCATGCGAGCCTCCAGGGTAACGTAGTTTTGTTCCGGGCGGAAGCCAAACTTTTCGATTAGCATTTTGTTGACGAAATGAATCATGATCGGTGGTCCGCATGTGATTGTAATTGTGTTTTCAGGAGAAGGTGAAACTCGTTCTAAAAGGTCTGTGATTAAGCCTGTATGGTGGTCCCATTCTGTATCAGCAACATCCACAGTCAGGTGCAGCTGAGTATCTGGCGCACTCCGCCAGGTATCGTATTCGTCAGTAAATACCAGCAGCGAGGGGTGACGGGCTGCCCAGAGGATGGTAAGATGACCATAATCAGCGCGGTTTGCGAGCACATATTGAATTACGGGGCGTAGAGGTGCCCCTCCAATACCACCACCTAAAACGATAAGATTTTTACCTCGCATACTATCAAGCGGAAAGCAATTGCCAAGCGGACCCCGCACCCCAACGGTATCACCTACACCGAGTTCGTGCAATTCGGTGGTCACCGAGCCCAGGCGCTGGATGGCAAACTCAAGGGTTCCATTCCTGGGAATTGAAGCAAATCCAAAGGCAGCCTCCCCTATACCAAATGCCGATACAAAAGCAAATTGCCCTGGATGGTAAGCATGGAAATCAGCACCATTGCCATTCAGTAATTGAACTCCAAACAACTTGATCTCAGTGCCTAAATCTTTGATATAAGCAAGCCGTCCCAAACTGGGCTTCATAGAATTTTCGTTATGGGGAGTATTTGTTGTGGTCATGGCGTCACCTCTGCTAAATCCCGAAGGACTTCGGTGACATCGATGTTTACCGGGCACATTTCCACACAACGCCCACATCCGGTACAGGCTATCGGACCGTATTGCTTTGGGTAGAAGTCAAATTTACAATAAATGCGGTTGCGCAATCTCTGTTTCTTTGCCTGGCGCGGATTGTGACCTCCGGCTATTTGTCGATAGGCTTCGCTAGTGCAGGCGTCCCAACAGCGAATACGCTCGAACTCCCGCCGACCATTGTTGTTCGGGACGGCCTCGTCGCGCACGGTAAAACAACGGCATGTTGGGCAAATGTATGCGCAGATACGACAACTCAGGCAGCGCTCTGCTAACTGATCCCAGTACGCCTCGTGAAAATTACGAGGCCAATCGATATCGTTGGGTGCAGGGATGGCAGATGGGCGATCAAGAGTGCCTGAGGGGGGAGGCGCCTCTTCATGGGCCAGCGATAAATGGTCTCCAAAAAACTTCTTGCCTTTTTCGGTGATGATCTGGACAGTATAGCCATCTTTTATCTCGGTGAGCATCACATCCATGCCCTGCGTATCGGTTGGAGAGCCATCCATGCTGGTACAGAAGCATGTTTCGCCCAACTCTTGGCAGGACAATCCAATAATGGTGGTATTGGCACGATGCTGTGCAAAGTATGAATCTCGAGGTGGGGTATCGATGAATAAGGCATCGAGGATCTTCATACCCCGGGCATCGCATGGCCTGACGCCCAAAATAATCTGAGGGATTTCGGGCAACGTATCGTTTAATGTGACCTCCTGCCCGTTGATATCGATGGTAAATAGGCGCTCGGTGGCCGGGAAGAAGCTCTCCTTGATCGATAGTACTGGGCGGGTGAAGTCCCATGTGATATGGCTGGTATCTGTTATCGGCTGATATAAGATCACCCCGCCCACTTTTTTGGGGGCGATTAATCTCGACTCGCCAATTAGCTCATTCAATATTATGGAGAGATCGCTACGGGAGATGTATTTCATGGCAATCGCTCCTCTCCGCTAAGGATTGTAAGAAGGGGAGATGGTATAGCTTGTTCTCCGGCGCGGTACCCAAAGAATTTCTCCATCTCTAGATTTAGCTTGCTATTGATCAAACTTATAGGTATATTCACAGGGCACACGCGTTCGCACTCATGACAATCAACGCATTTGCCCGCAAGATGGTAAGCCCGACCCAGGTGGTAAATTCGCTTTTCATCTAGCCGGATGCCTGGGCCCACCCAAAGCGAATCGTCCCGTTCGAAAAGGCAGGTTGGGCAATCGCACATCGGACAGACTTGTCTGCAGGCATAGCAGCGGATGCAGCGATCGAAATGGGAAAGCCAAAAATCCATACGCTCTGTCGGTGATAGAGTTTCCAAATGATATAAGCGCGCGGAGGTAGTAGGCTCCACCTGGTTCGCTGGTGGTTCACCGATGAGCGTATCATAGATGACCGGCAGACGCTCAGTACAATGCAAGCAGCGTTCCTGAAGGACGTGGTCCATTCGATACTGTTGCTGTTTATCAAGAATCCCTTCGCAAGCCATTCCGATCACATGCACCTGGTCGCGCTGGAAGTGATTTCCCGCTAGATGTACATTGATCGCCCGACTGTCGCATGGTTTAGCTACGATGGCAACCGATTTTCCCGGCTCACCATTTTGTTTACCAAGCGGTGGGTAAATCGCCCTGCGCAGGTAGACTGTCAGGTTGTGTGTGCAGTCCTTATTCCAGACCAGACGCTCGACCGCGTCTTCGGTGTATATAAAGACTGGACGGGTTCGGTTGTGAGTGCCTTTTTCATAACCAATAACGCAGGCAACCTTCCCGCAAGAGAGCAGCTCTCTTGCCTTGGCTTGTAGGTTATTAGTAAAGGATATTGATCTTTCTACTTCTTCTGAATATGAGCTTTGGTCAAAGGTGTATGATCGATCAATTGCCAATTGAGTTTGATCAAATCTAGGTTGTCTATTCTCCGATTTCCATCTGGCTGGCCCGAGCAATCGAACGCTTTCGGTGAATTCACTGACGATACGGCTAAATCGCTCACCTTCGGAAGCGGATACCCAATCCAGGTGCAAACGTTCAGGTTCTAGCCCAGCAAAAGCCATGAGTGATCGTAGTATAGGTAGCCTCTTAGCCGTTCGGTGATTACCGCTATCATAATGGCACTCACCGATATGGCATCCCAACACCAGAACCCCATCTGCACCCTGATCGAATGTTTTCATAATGATCTCTGGAGCCACCCGACCAGAACATGGAACGCGTATAGCCCGTATATTGGACGGAGATTTCAAGCGTGCGATGCCTGCTGTATCCGCTCCTGTGTAGCTGCACCATGTACATAGAAATGTGATGATTTTAGGCTCAAATGTCATCATCCCGCCTCCTGAACGCTCAATACAGAGGTTGCAACAGGTGCTTTTAGTGCTCCAATCATCTCGCTAATGATCTGGCGATCATCAAAATGAATGAGAGTCAAAGCTTTATTCGGGCAACTCCCAGCACAGGTGCCACAACCTTTACATAGGAAGCCATTAATCACAGCAGCCCCATCTTTTACTTCGATCGCTCCATAAGGGCAGGCATTCGAACACTGTCCACAGCCAGCGCAGTGAAGGTGGTTAACTTCTGCAATTGAAGGGTCTAAGGCAATGGTGCCTTGATCTATTAGAGAGAGCGCTGCAGCCGCAGCTGCGCCTGCCTGAGCAACACTATCGGGGATGTCCTTTGGACTTTGACAAGCGCCTGCTAGGAATACTCCTTCGTTTGCTGTTTCGATTGGGGCGAGCTTAGGGTGGCGTTCGAGGAAAAACCCATCTCGGCTACGGCTAACCCCAAAAATGCTTGCAACCTTGGCCGTGTCACTTTGGGGTTCAAAGCCCGTAGCCAGTACGACCATGTCTACATCAACGTGGTCTGGTTGATTATAAAAATTTTCATCCCAGGCAACCCTGAGTTTGCCATTGCGACGAGAAATTTCTCTTACTTTACCGTGGTGAAAGTTTATGCCTTTCTGTCGCGTGCGGTTGTAGAATTCCTCGTAATCTTTGCCGAAAGTGCGCATGTCCCGATAAACTTCATGGACTTCAGCCTCCATGTAGTCATTTACCAATTGAGCAATTTTTAACGAGTACATACAACAAGCCCGCGAGCAGTATTCGTTGTTTGCGACGTCGCGACTACCTATGCAATGCAAGATTGCTACACTCTTAGCTTGCTGACCGTTTTTAAGAAGCACCTTCCCGCCTGTTGGACCGCTTGCGTTGATTAACCGTTCGAACTCCATCGCGGTGAGAACATTATCCAAATTGCCATAGCCCAGTTCAGAAAGTTGTGATGGATTGAAATCCGTAAATCCGGTTGCCAGGATAATCGTGCCAACTTTTAACTCGACGGTTTCTTCTCGCATATTGTGATTAATTGCCCCACGTTCGCAAGCTACCACGCACTCCAGGCATTCTGAGCAAATTCCACATCGCAGACAACGCTCTGCCTCAGCCAGCGCCTCCTCTTCACTCATGGTGAGATCCACCTCGCGGAAGTTGTGTCTCCTCTCTTCGAGAGGGATACTTCGAATGGGTATACGTGCTTTTGAAGAAGCCTCCCCATGGGCGAGTTTTGAGCGAATCTCTTCCAAATCAAGCTCGACAGTTGGTAGTTTGGACGGTTCTGTAATGTTATTCCTGCCCTTAAGATAGCGATCTATGCTGCGGGCAGCCTTATGTCCTTCTCCAATGGCATCTACCACAAAGAACGTCACACCCCGATGTACATCGCCAGCTACGAAGACACCTGGTTGAGTGGTCATCATGTCCATATTGCTTTGGATGCCAACTGGGTATCTAGTGTTGATACTGCCATCAGGGGGCAAGAAGGAAAAATCTGGCCCTTGGCCAATTGCCCAGATCACCAGATCGGCAGGCAAGATATGTTCGGTGCTAGAAATCTCCTCGATGTCCGGTCGCCCACGTTTAAAGCCGTGGAATATCACTTCTGCACAGCGTACACCAGATATTTTTTCATTTTCTACAACGATCTCTTTGAATGTTCTGGCGGGGCAAAAAATCACACCTTCATCTTCAGCAACTTTTACTTCCCATTCGAAGCCAGGCATCTCACCGCGCGGTTCCAGGCATGCCATGCGAACCTGACTGGCTCCCAAGCGCAGCACAGTGCGTGCGGTATCCAGGGCGACGTTTCCCCCACCTAAGACAACCACTTTCTTGCCGGTTAGATTAATATTCTCACCAAGGGCAACGCTTCGAAGCAATTTCAGGCTGAGCCAGTTGCCGGGATGGTTGGAGTTTCGTATAGGTAGCTTTTTGGCTTGGTGTGCACCAGTAGCAATCAAAACCGCATTGTATCCGTTATCCAGCAAAGCAGGTATGTCATCGACCCAGGTATTAAGTTGCAAATCAATGCCTTCATCTATGATTTGCTGGATTTCCCAATCGAGCATCTCTACTGGTAACCTGTGGGGAGGGATGCCCACCCGCATCATGCCACCTGCTACTGGTAGGGCATCAAAGATCGTGATGGCATGGCCTAAACGAACTAGATCCAGCGCAGCGGTTAATCCTGCTGGACCGGCACCAATTATTGCTATTTTCTTTCCAGTGGGCGGATGATGATGTTGAAATGGTGTGCCTGCAAGACTTTTGTCGCGCATACTTGGAAGTTGGTCTCGATGGTGAAAAGCCCAATCGGCAATAAATCGTTTTAAACCCATAATATTGACTGGCTCATCGTACTTGGCACGGCTGCACGCATCTTCGCAACGATGATTGCACACTCGTCCGCAAACGGATGG
>DATCYX010000495.1:0-8510 GCA_036526235.1 Anaerolineales bacterium
GATGCTGATACCTGGTTCGAATAAAAACATTTCTGCTTGCCTGAGCTCGACTTCGTCTAAAAAATCCCGCAATCGGTCTGGCAATTCTCTAGCAAGTATAGAGGTTGCCTCGATCGGAACCCCCTTGCTTAGCAGGATGCGATCTCCTGGTGTCGCTCCGCGGGGCGTTACCAGTCTCTCGCGAGCAACCTCGCCCACCATTGTAGCCACTACAATTGGACGTTCAATCCCAAATGTGATTTCTGTATGGCCTCCAATGACTGCGACACCGATTGTTTTACAAGCATCGAAAACCTGGGTTAAGATCTCTTCTGCCATCTTCGCGGTTGCATGTTTCTCAGGCAGCAATATTGTCGCTAAAAACCAGACCGGGGTGGCCCCTGTGGTAGCGATATCATTGCAATTAACCTGAACGGCATACCAGCCGACCTGGTCGGTCGCGAAGGTGATCGGATCTGACTTAAATACTAAAAATTTGTCGCCATCGTCGATCACAGCGCAATCTAACCCCACTCCTGGTCCCAATATCACCCGTGGGTCCACAGAAGGCGCTTTTTCTAGCAAGCGCGCTAGGAGCTCAGCCGGCAGCTTCCCCACCGGCAATATATGTTTGGCATTATCCAGATTGTTCACTTCGCCGGTTAATTTGATTATCGTTCAATAATGGGTAAATACAACTCGACATCTGCAGGTGATTTTGGTATTTGACCGCCAATAAGCGCCTCTTCTTTGACCCAACCAACACTCCCACCAACGGCCACCTTCCACCAGTACGAGCCCTTGGCTAAAACGCCATTTACACTATGGCGTTCCACCTGCCCTTGTTCAGCTGTGAACATTGTGGCGAGGGCCGGGTAATTCGTCCCAGGACCCAGGCGTATGCTGGTTTGCTGATTAGCGCTAACGATTTGACCTTCCACAAACGAAGATGAGCTCGACTTCGGTTCGACCACCACCATCATCATCCCATTTCCAACGTAAGCCTGGCTTTCCGCACTGCTCCACTGGATGGCGCTACCAGAAGAGGGTGCGTTTGTACCTGATGGTGTAATCCCAGTGGTACCCTGCGTCCCACAATTACGCGTGTAATTGCAATAAGTATTATTTACTACCTTCCCGTTAATCACCATTGTCGAAGAAGTACCGCTGTCCAGGCTGACAGCATCCGTCGCGCCTAGCGTCCTAGTAAGAAAATAACTCAATTCTGGGATCGTGATGCCTAGACTAACCCCAGGATCGAACGCATCCACCACGATGTAATACACATACGAGGCATTATATGCAATGACGGTTCGCGAGTTAGGCCAGGTTGCATCAGGATTGTTGGGTGCATAGTAAACGCCGTCCTTGAGGAAATGATAATCTCCCCCAATACCCGCGTAGGCTTTTGACCAGTCGTGCTGGACTGTCTCAGATGGGCAATCCGTAATCTCCTGCGTGATACGCACTTCATTGCCCACAACAATATCATCGCTATTGATGCGATTGACCATTGCTGAACCCACATCACCCCAAGCAGCCAACACGACATGATCGAACGGAATCGGTGTCGACCCATTATTACGCCGGATTTCTCGTATATAACCTCGTACATTACTCGGATCAGAAACCAATAATCCCGGGCGAGTCAATTCAATCAGTATTTCCACTCGAGGTGTAGCGCCATTTTCCAAGGTTTTGGTTGTAGCATCATATTGAGGAGTATAAAGAATAAGCTGTTCATCGGTACGCACCACATTGATCGCATTAATATTGGGATCGTATGCCGCACCGACAAAATACACATCGTTTCTCTCTGAACGATGATATACACATTTGCCTATATATGCTTCCCGATTGAGCTTCCACACAAAGCCAGCATCGCCTACCGTTTCAGAATATCTCTTGGCATACCACCCCGAGTGAATCTGCCCGCTCCACGGCACCCCTGGCAGCTCTTCGGGATACCCGAAGAAATAGCCGTTGATAGCTACCACGACGCGGTTGCGATTTCCCCAGGTTTCCCCCCAGTAGTTGATCGCCTGGTCGTAACGGGCTGCCATGCCACCAATGGTTTCCGTGCCTCCCGAAAGCCTGCCCTGGGCGATACTGCTCTCAATCGCCACACCAAGATTACTTCGGTCCATACGCGCCACAAATATATTTATATCTCGAGGATAAGTGGGTTTACCGACATGATATTTTTGATACTCAATGCCTGGAGCAACAGCCGACCAGGCATCTGGAGATTCAGGCTCATTCTCGGGCGCGCTGAGTACCATCCCGGTGGGGTAAAGAATGAATAGGATTAATATAAAAAGATGGCTTATTCTGCGAAGTCTCATCAATGATATCCCTTAATGTCTCAGACTTTCTCTATCCAATTGATAATATATTACCCTTTTCTCATTATTCGATCAAGACATCAATTTTTATTGCTTTTACTGAGCAATAGTGTGGATCATGTCCAACGAATATTTATCAATGTCGGTTAGCAAAATCACATCCACACTTGTTCCCGAGCAGCATCCGACAGGGTAGAAGAGAGCTCATCTCCATAGGATATACGGCAAACGGGAATACCCATGGCTTCAAGGTTGGAGGCAATCCTTTCAGAACCTGCTGATCCGCCAAAGCTAGCCGAGTTGATGAGTACAGCAACCGGACGCATCCCTCGCCTGGCTAAAAGCTCTGCCGATAAAACAACTTCATTACCTGTTGAGGGGGTGATAAGAATCACTGTGCTGCCTCTCGGAAGGCTGCGCACTTCTGCATCTACAAGAGATTGGAGCGGCATCTTCCCGTCTGCTCTCAATAAGGCGAGCGTCTCCAAGATTTTACCCAATTGTCGACCTCCACGTTCTGCTGATAGCACGCTAAAATAGCGCCCTGCATATACTAAGCCGACAGCCCGCTTGCGCTGCAAGAAAAAGCGCGCCAACGAGGCGGCGATGCTCACAGCATATTCTTCAGTGGAGGGTGGTAAAGGGATTTTCACACTGGGTCTCCATACCTCCCTTTCCTCCAATACCAGTGGTTGATGTGGGAGTTCGCTTTGCACATAGCGGGAGGCATCCACAAAAATCCACACCTCCGCCAGCGGATCTAGCTCAAATTCTTTTACAATCAACCGGTTTCGGCGGGCTGTGCTCAACCAGTGAATGCGGTTCAGGGGGTCACCAGGTGCATAATCGCGCACACCGGATGCGTTAGCAGTGATCTGGTGTGTCCTTCGACGCAAGGCTTCACCACCTGATAACCATCCCATCGGGCTGGGAAAAGCATGCACATCGACCATCATTGGATAAACAAGAAGCGAATCTTGGGCTGGGTACACATGGCTTACTGGGAAAAGGCCGAATAAATCACCCGAAGCCAGTATCGTCTGCCCAAGAGGGAATACGCCGCGCTGCATCAGGCGCGTCCTTACCAGGTACGTGCGGCTTTCCCGCCCTCCAATCATGCTGAGCACCTGGGATCCACGCGTGCCAGGCAGGGTTGTCTCGTCGCGCACCTCCAGCCATAAGCGAGGTAGCCGGCTAGAATTATATATCTCGAAACGCTCATCAAAGAATTGCCCAACTTGGGCACGCAAAGACCTGGCAGTCCGTTGAAAGCTCAGATTTCTCAATGCCAGGCGTGACATGAGGTAGCTTCCCGCGAGCAAAAAAATCCATAGATATGCTAGGCGGTAATACAGGTTGGAACCACTCACAACCCCCGCCAACAAACTGGCAACGAGAAGGAACAATACCACACGCAGTGAGAAGTTCATGCTCTCACTTCACTGCCATCAAAAACTCTTGATTCTCCCAAATCGCCTCCCGGTACAGGCACGTTTTCGAGGATCTCCAAGACGATTTGCTCGTCATCCAGATCGCGTAGACGGGCGGCAGGCCCCAGGATAATTCGATGAGCAAATGTCGGTACTACTAATTCCTTGACATCATCAGGTAGCACAAATTCGCGCCCACGCACCGCAGCCAGCGCTTGAGATGTCCGATACAGAGCCAGGCTGCCGCGTGGGCTGGCGCCTAGATACACATCAGGATGTTCGCGGGTATGCCGGGCTAAAGTAACAATATAACGCTTGATCGAAGGCGCTACGTACACCCCTTTTACGGTCTCCTGCATGGTAGCCAACTCTTCAGCGGATACCATTTGCTCAAGAATCTCCAATGGATGGCGGTATTGCTGGCGCTCCATCACTAATACTTCGTCCTCAACTCCAGGATAGCCCAGGCGAATTCGCATTAAGAATCGGTCTAATTGTGCTTCAGGGAGAGGGAATGTCCCCTCATATTCTATCGGGTTTTGTGTAGCCAGCACCATGAATGGGCGTGGCAGGGAGTGCGTCACCCCATCGACGGTAACCTGTCGTTCTTCCATAGCCTCTAATAGAGCAGCCTGGGTCTTGGGTGTGGCGCGGTTAATTTCATCTGCTAGCACAATTTGCGCCATTACTGGCCCAGAGCGAAATTCGAATTCCCGGCTAACTTGGTTGAATATCGAGACGCCGGTTACGTCGCTGGGAAGCATATCAGGCGTAAACTGTATCCGGCTAAAGCTACATCCTAAAGAGCGTGCCAGGCTACGCGCAAGCATGGTTTTACCGACACCTGGGACGTCTTCAATCAGCAGATGTCCTTGACATAGCAGGCTAATGATTGCCTGCTCCACAGTTGCGCGCTTCCCAACAATCACTTTTTCAATATTATCAATTACACCTTGGCTGAAAGCTTGGACGTTTGGCATCTTTTACTCCCATTAGAACTATGACTTTAGCAGAAATACATTCAGGACAAACCAAAACTGACTATAGTTTAACACCTTCCAGAGGCGATACCGTGAAGAAAATATTAATACTGCCAGAAGCAGACCACAAGCAAATCGCAAAATCCCACCAGTCTCACGGTATGTTGAAAACGGCAAGAACAACATGATCAGGGCGTTCAAGATTAAGGCAATCACAAAGATTTCACTATCTTTGGAGAGCCATTTCTTAATACCCGCTACTAAACCCCAAAGTGTCGGTAAAATAATCATGGGTCCAAAGACAACCAGCATGGCTGCTAAATATGCAAGGCTGTAATATCCTATTCGCCAAAGCCCCATGAACGGAATCACCTCAAACGGAGTTGCCATAGCTCCGCCCGAGCCCAAACCTAGCTGTCCAAATATCTTCCACAGCCAAAGTTGGAATAAGCCATAAGGCAATAAAGCAAACAGGCTTATACCAGTCACTTCCACCCAGCGGCGATTTGTGATAGCAGATATGAGCGCGGCTGCCACAAAAAGCCCTGTTACTTCTTTTGCGAACAGCGCCAAACCGAATAGAAGCCAGGCTAGCTTGTTTTTGTGGCGCTCAATTGCCAGAAATGCCCCAGCTATCAACCCGTAAGCCAGAGGCTCGGGCAAATCCAGCACGATGGATAAAGTAAAACCTGCATACAAACCATAACATAACGCATACCAGCGGCTCACACCCCAACCAGCCATTAACTCGGTCACTACCCAGGTGCCTGCTGTCTGTACCAGGATGCCAAGAAAAATCAATGCCCAGGGAAGTGCTGGTATATGTCCAAACGCCACCAACCGTGCCAGTAACGGGAGCAGTATGCGCTGGTAGCGGTAAGCAGGGACATCTAAATACTCCCGCACTCCTTCTGGGCTTGGATCGCGGGCTATGTAATACACGAATTGACCGTCATAACCTTCTGTGCCATTCGGATCGCCGTGACTGAACTTTGTTCCCAGGCGTGCTAATGCTAATGGATCACCGCCCGAATCAGCTATCCACCAGGTCGCAATCGCTACCAAAACAATAAAAGTTATACTGGCAGGATGTAAAAACCAGCTACGAAGATCAAAAAAGGATCTACTTCTCATCGTTTTTTACGCCATACCGCCCAAATGATCAATAAAACGAAAAAACTGATCAAAACACCGCTGTAAAACGATATCGGCTGGTATGAGAATATCACCTCGTGTTCTCCAACTCCTATCTTTACAGCTCGAAAAAGGTAATTGGCTCTCCAAATAGGGACGTCAACACTGTTTATGCTTGCATTCCAGCCTGGATACCACACATCGGAGAGTACCAACCAGCCTGAAGATGGGTTTTGTACCTTTACCGCAATTCGATTGGGATGCTCGGATACGATTTGGATATTTGCCATTTGCCCAGCATCAGTACAATTTTCGTCAGTAACCAGATCTTTGCTTTCTAGAACAACCAGCTTATTAAAATCGATTTTTCCTGAAAAGGCTTTCTCCCAAGCTGCTTGCTCATCACTGGCTATAATGGCACATGGCACCCACCGCAGGCGTGCTCCTAGGTCAATATCCTCGATTCGCACGCCGCCATCCTGCTGCTCAAGCTCCATCTTTTCTACCATGCTTACTGACATTAGGTTCAGGATAGCCAAATTATCACGTCCGTCATCCAACGCTTCCATCCATCGTGCATAACGCCCAGGCACCAAAGGATCGAAATTGTTGACAATTTGCACATTATCCAGCAAATTTAGGTTTGGGAGTAAGTACCTCCGCATCTCACTCCAGTCATTATCTGGCTGGAATGTATCAAAACGCATAAACCGCTTAAATTTCAGGTCATATTCTAGCTTTGGTGATATATAAATCCGTCCTTCAGTCAACCGAGAAAGGTAGGAGTTTTTACCCTGGGTATGTGGGTTGTAAAATGATCGCTCAATGCCTGGGTTCAAGCCCCAACCAGCAACCAGCAGGTCAACCATCACGAAAGAAACAACAGCAAAGGGCCAAGATCTTTTTTGAAAAGAAAAAGAATTCCCTGATGCCTTATCAGGGGGCGCTATTAGCGTAAGCAAACCAGTTCCAACTCCCCAAAATCCTGCCAATGAGGTTGCCCTTAAGAACGTGACTTTGACGTCACTCAAGAAGTACCAAGCCAAGCCAGCTCCAATCATGACCGCCAACGCCCCCGCTGTACCCAGACGCGTCCAGTACAGACCTCGTCCGGTCGGGCGCTTCCAGCCTTCTACGCCCATACCCGCTAGGAGCGACAGAGCAAAAATTCCCCAGATCGAAAACCGTGTGGGCGCCTGAAACATTGCGAAGGTCGGCACCCAGCGGTACAACCAGGGATAAATGGGCGTGTTTTTTCCTAAAGCGAGTAAAAAAGAGGCGATGATCAGTACCACCAAGAATTTGGAGTGTGATTTTTTCCTGATGACCGCAAATAAGGCCATAATGAAGGGCAATAGCCCAATGTAGATGGTATCTTCCCAGAAGTTCCCATACCCCCAGTAATCACCGTGGATGGGATTACCAAACCAATCTGGCGCCAGGAGAGATGTAAACCGCCAGGGCCAAAAGGAGTAAGTCATCGCATATTCGTAGTCGACCTGATCACCCCGCTGAGATTGAAGCAAATACTCTGCAGTTGGCACCAATTGCACAGCCGCCAATCCAAATGCCAGGATCAACGCCAGTGCCATGCGCCTGAAGATCACACCCGCATTCCAAAGGCGGTTACCCAATGTGGCTTGAATTTTTCCAGCCCCGATCGTTATTACTTGCCCAAGAGGCATTCTCCAGGCATGATAAGCCATCCAAATTACGCACAATATCATCGTATACCAGGTTATCTGAGCATGCCCCGCCATGAGTTGAAGCGCCAATGCAACTACCAACCAACGCACGCCCCAAACCTCTTGCTGCATTGACCGCCACACTCCCCCTAATTTCCCCTTGAACTTTAGAGCATTGGACAACTCTTTACGTTGGGTGGCAACCTCACCTTCGCTTTGCTGATCCAATATGCCCATACCGGCCAGGATCACCCAAGGGATCCAAGATGCCGCAGCATTGATGCTCAAGAAGCCCGACCGGGCTACCAGATAACCAGATAAACCGTAGGCTAACCCACTGATCGATTGGGCCAACGAGCCTAAACCAATCCGGCGTCCCAGCAAGGCCATACCTAACCCAGCCCATGCCAGATGTGCCGCCACCAAGAGCGCTTGACCCCAAGCTGCCCAGCCAATCCCGCCCAATTCCTGGAGGATGAAATATATCCAATTTGGTGGGTAGAACAATGCCGATTGATAATTCGCCATTAAAGGGGCGCCCATACCATTCAATGGATTCCATAATGGTAGATGTCCAGAGCGGAACACCTCCCAGGCATAAAACCTCCACGGGACGAATTGTAAAGAAATTGTTCCCCAAAAAAGCGACTTACCTGTTAAAAAGACCGGTGAGAGCAGGATAAAAGGCGCGACAATAACCGGAAAAAGATACAAGTTAAATTTGCGACCCGAAGTAACTTTCAATCTATTTCTGAACAACTCGGTACACCTCGTATCCGCCAGATTGGTAAATAGGTTGCAAGTAATCGGCCTGCGCAGGATTCCAATCCCCTAAGGCTGCTTCAAATGGACCGCGGAATACATAACCAATATCATAATCTCGAATCAGGCTAAGCCTTTCTAGATCGCTTATCTGGTCTCCATAGAATCGCTCTACCTTCGGTCGCAGTTCAGACA
>DATCYX010000496.1:0-7671 GCA_036526235.1 Anaerolineales bacterium
CTGCTCCTAGTGGGGCCAATCTGCCCGACCTGACTTCTGGTAACTCCATCCCCTTGGAGGAGCTGATTGCCGCGGCGAAGACAGAAGGCGAACTGACCACCATCGCCCTTCCGCACGACTGGGCAAACTACGGTGAGATCATCGAGACCTTTAAAACCAAGTATGGATTGAAAGTCAATGAATTGGACCCGAACGCCGGCTCAGCTGACGAGCTGGAAGCCATCCGGGCCAATAAAGAGAGCAAAGGCCCGCAAGCCCCCGACGTGATCGACGTCGGCGTTGGCCATACCGAAACGGCCATGAAGGACGGGCTGGTGGCTAAGTACAAAGTGTCTACCTGGGATAGCATCGAGATGAAGGACCCGGATGGCTACTGGTGGGCTGAGTATTACGGTGTGCTGGTTTTTGAGGTGTCCAAGCCAGCTATCGAGAACAGCCCCCAGGACTGGGAAGATCTGCTCAAGCCAGAGTACAAAGGCAAGATAGCCATGGCTGGCGATGTGCTCAAGTCCAACCAGTCTGTGCAAACCGTGCTGGCGTCTGGCTTGTCTCGCGCCGGTGGTGATATCACCAAGGCGGCAGAAGCAGGTCTGCAGTTCTGGAAGGAAGTCAACGACGCTGGCAACTTCATCCCCGTCATTGCAGACCAGGGCACGATTGCCCAGGGAGAGACGCCGATTGTGATGGAATGGGACTACCTGGCCCTGGCCAACCGAGACTCCCTGGCGGGCAACCCTGATCTGGAGATTGTAGTTCCCAAGACGGGTGTGCTCGCCGGCCCGTACGCCGGCGGCATCAGCGCCTACGCCCCGCACCCCTACGCTGCCCGCCTGTGGTGGGAGTTCGTCATGAGCGACGAAGGCCAGAACCTGTACCTGAAGGGTTACGCCCACCCCATCCGCTTCAACGATATGGCCAAGCGCGGCGTGATCCCGCAAGAGATGCTGGACAAGCTGCCGCCAGCCGCAGCTTACGAAAAAGCGTTCTTCCCGACCATCCAACAACTGACCGAGACCAAGACTTATATCACTGAGAATTGGCGCAAGGTCGTTTATGGCGAGTAGAAATTTCGGTCGTTGATCAACCCGCAGTTCTACTGCGCTTGAATACAAAATGTTCATTGCGAGACTGCCTGCTTGACCTGTCTCCAGCGGGCAGTCTCCAAAGAAACTGTCACTGCGAGCCTGCGAGCCTGCCGTTTTCACCTAACCTGTAGGTCTGGACAGGTCGGCAGGCGAAGCAGTCTCACCCGTCGTCAAGTCGAGATTGCTTCAGTCGTCCGAATGGCTCCTTCGCAATGACTTGTCAGGAGGTGCTGACCATGAGTGTAGCCCGAGGACAACCATCATCCGGCTCCAAAGCCGGGGGAGGTCCATCCAAACGTTTTTCCTGGGATTGGGTGGGGCTTGCCCCGTTTTTTGCTTTTGCCATCATGTTCTTGTTTCTTCCGTCGGTTTCGATCTTCATCCGCAGCTTCGAAGCGCCTGGTGGTGGCTTCACTATCAGTAATTTGGTTGCCTTGGTGACCCAAAGGGATCTCATCAACGCCTACAAAACCAGCTTGAGCATCAGCCTGATCACAGCCACGGGGGGTGCTATCTTCGGCTTCCTGTTGGCTTATGCGATTGTTCTAGGAGGGCTGCCGCCGGCTCTACGCACTTTCATGACCACCTTTTCGGGTGTAGCCTCCAATTTTGCCGGCGTGCCGCTAGCATTTGCCTTTATTGCCACCATGGGCAATGCCGGGCTGGTCACCCGCTGGCTTGAGTCTGCTCTGGGACTGGACATTCACGCCCGAGGCTTCACCATCTACTCGATATGGGGCTTAAGCATCGTCTATATGTACTTCCAGTTCCCACTGATGGTGCTGATCATGGCCCCCGCCCTGGATGGCCTGCGGCGCGAGTGGAAAGAAGCTTGCCAAAACCTGGGCGGCACAAACTGGCACTACTGGCGCCATGTAGCCTTCCCCATCCTGCTGCCGTCCCTACTGGGCACCACCATTCTGTTATTCGGCAATGCCTTTGGTGCCTACGCCACTGCTTACGCCTTCTCGGGCAGCTTCATCAACCTGGTGACCATCGTGATCGGCGCCCAAATCCAGGGAGATGTGCTGTATAACCCCGGCTTGGGCAATGCACTGGCGCTGGGCATGATCATTATCATGTCGCTGTCAATGTCTGCATATATCTATCTGCAGCGCCTGTCAGCGCGATGGGTGCGATGAGAGATGATTCTAAATAGACGTAAAGATCACGCCGATCCAAGGCGAAAGGAACGACTATGAAAAAGAGTTCAAGCGTCTGGGCTTGGTTCATTTTCTTGATCGGTATCATCTACTTCTTCTTGCCGCTCTTCGCTACCTTCGAGTTCAGCATGCGGATGATTAAAGACACCTATTCTTTTGAAGCCTACCGGGTAGCTTTTACAGACCCGAGATTTTTCCTCAGTTTCGGCTACTCTCTCCTGTGGGGGATCCTGACGATTTTCGTCAGCCTATTGCTGGTCGTACCGACTGCTTATTGGGTGCACTGGCGCATGCAACGCGCCCGACCGTTTGTCGAGTTCGTCACCCTGATGCCTTTCGTGGTGCCGGCCGTAGTCCTCGTTTTTGGCATGAGCAGCCTGTACGGTGGCGCGCTGAAAATTGGCGGCTTCCCCATCCTGGTGCTGACCCCCACCCCCATCCTACTGATCGCCGGGTATGTGGTTTTATCTTTCCCTTATATGTATCGCGCGGTAGATACCGGCTTGCGCGCCATTGACGTGCGCACCCTCACCGAGGCTGCCTTGAGCCTGGGGGCTGGCTGGCGGGTCATCCTGACGCAAGTCATCTTCCCCAACCTGCGCGTGGCCATCCTGAGCGGCGTTTTTCTGACCTTCGCCATCGTGATGGGCGAGTTCACCTTCGCCTCGCTGCTTGTCTGGCCTGCTTTTGGCCCTTATATGGAAGAGATCGGCGCCATGCGAGCCTACACGCCGCAAGCGCTGTCAGTCGTCAGCTTTATTCTCACCTGGGCATCCATCGGCCTGATCAACTGGGTTGGGCGCGGCGCCCCCGGCTCACAGCAAGTCGCCGGAGCACACTAATAAGAAGAGGTCATAACATGGCATTTCTGGAATTGCACAACCTGAGCAAATCCTTCGGCACAACCGAGGCGGTCTCTGATTTCAATCTGGACATCGAAAAAGGCGAGCTGGTCTCTTTCTTGGGTCCCAGCGGCTGCGGAAAAACCACCACACTGCGCATGGTGGCTGGCTTTGAGACTCCCACCACCGGTCATATTAAGATTGATGGCATGGACATCACCAACAACCCCCCCAACCAGCGCGATGTCGGCATGGTATTTCAGGCCTACGCCCTATTTCCAAACATGACCGTAGCCAACAACATCGGCTTTGGCCTAAAAATCGCTAAGAAACCGCCGGAGGAGATTAAGTCCCGGGTAGAAGAGATGCTCTCTTTGATCCATATGAACGGTTTCGGTGACCGCTACCCCTACCAGCTCTCCGGCGGGCAGCAGCAGCGCGTCGCCCTGACGCGTGCCCTGGCATTAAGTCCTCAGGTGCTGTTGCTGGATGAGCCGCTTTCCGCCTTAGATGCCAAGATCCGCGTCTCGCTGCGCTCCGAGATCCGCGCCATCCAGCAGCAACTGGGCATCACCGCCATTTACGTGACCCACGACCAGGAAGAGGCTCTATCGCTATCCGACCGGGTGGTGGTGATGAACGCGGGGCGCATGGAACAGGTGGGGCCTCCCTTTGAGATCTACAACTACCCCACCACTGAATTCGTCGCCCAATTCGTGGGAACTCTGAACGCTGTCAGCGCTGAGGTGGTTGACCCAGCTTCTCAGACATTAAGGCTCGAGGGGCAACTGTTACAAACCGAGGAAAACTTGGATGGACGGCGTTCTGGTGAGCGGGTGATGATCGCCATCCGCCCCGAGCGCCTGAGTTTTGCCGCCGAAGAGAAGAAGGCCAACGTCATTGATTGCAGCATCGAGAACATTACCTTTTTGGGCTCTATCGTACGCATCCAGGTGCGCTTGGGGAACGTCAGCTTCTCTATGGACACATTCAACAACCCGTACCTGGAGCTGCCCAAGATCGGGGATAAAACACAGATCACCTGCTCGCGCAAGGCCGTTCTGATCCTAAAGCAGTGAACAAAGTTATCCTGATCATTTCCGATGGGCTGCGATATGATACGGCCGTCGCCAGGATGGGCTATTTAGGACACCTGGTGGAAGCCAAGCACGCCAGCCTGTATAAAGTAAATGGCGAGCTGCCCAGCATGTCCCGTCCCATGTATGAGACCATCCACACTGGCCTGCTCACCAATGAGCATGGCATCGTCTCCAATGCTGTAGTGCGCCGCTCGACGAAACCTAACCTCTTTGAGCTGGCAGCAAAGGCCGGGAAGACCACTGCGGCAGCCGCCTACTACTGGTTCTCCGAACTGTATAACCGCGCCCCTTTTGACCCCATCGAAGACCGCGAGGTAGACGACAAGGCGCTGCTCATTCAGCACGGGCGCTTCTATACCCAGGACGATTACCCAGATATCGACTTATTCAATACCGCGGCACTGCTGGTGCGCCGCTTCCAGCCAGATTACCTGCTGATCCACCCTAGTGGCATGGATTATACTGGTGAGACTTATGGATCCGATTCCAGTCAGTACCGCAATCACGCCATCCGCCAAGACGTGTGGCTGTCAAAACACATCGTGGAATGGCTGGAACGTGATTACTCGATCTTAGTTACCGGCGATCATGGGATCAGCGCTGACCGCACCCATGGCGGGACCACGCCAGACATGCGCGAGGTGCCGCTTTACATGTTGGGTACGGGTATCCAAGGCAGGGGCGACACAGGGGAAGTGCTCTCCCAGTTGCAGGTTGCCCCCACGATATGCCGGTTGCTGGATATTCCCATCCCAGAAACCATGAGGGCCACGCCAATCCTCTAAGCCGTGCCCGCATACATGTAGGAAAAGTGTCATTATTGACGTTCTCAGCCACCAAGATGACCTCTTCACAATATCTGTGAAGGCCTAGATGGCACAAAGAACGCTACCTGGTACCAGAAGACATCAATTCTCAAACAGATCACGGGGTGGCTGTCCAAGGTAAGGAGTCTGTATCGTTGAACCTTCTCATCATTATCTTCGTAGCCATAGCTTTGCTATTTGATTTTCTGAATGGTTTCCATGACAGTGCCAATGTGGTCGCCACGGCCATTGCCTCACGAGCCATGTCGCCGCGCTTCGCCTTGGGCATGACCGCCCTGGCAAACTTTGCTGGGCCGTTCCTTTTCGGCGTGGCGGTAGCCAAAACCATCGGCAATGAAGTCGTCGGCTCCGAGGCGGTCACTGTGCCCGTGGCGCTCGCCGCCCTGATCTCTGCCATCATCTGGAACGTGCTCACCTGGTTGCTGGGCATCCCCTCCAGTTCCTCGCATGCGCTGATCGGCGGCTTCGTAGGCGCGGCAGTTACCGGCTTTGGCATGAGTATCGTGCATCTGGAAGGCATGGTTAAAGTCTTAATCGGTTTATTTATCTCCCCGCTGATTGGCCTGGTCCTCGGCTGGTTTGTCATGCGCCAATCCCTCTTCGTTGGGAGACATTCACCCCCAAGCATCAATTTATTTTTCCGGCGCGCCCAGTGGCTCACAGCCTTGACGCTGGGGCTCAGTCACGGCACCAACGATGCCCAGAAGACCATGGGCATCATCGCTTTGGGGTTGGTGGCCTTCGGCGTCTTGCCCGAGTTTCGTGTCCCGTTTTGGGTGATCGCAGCCAGCGCGGGCGCCATTGCCTTGGGGACAGCCTTAGGTGGCTGGCGGCTGATCCGCACCATGGGTGCCGGCTTCTACCGCATTCGCGCCATTCACGCGCTGTCTTCACAGGTCGCCAGCACAATCGTTATCCTGGGTGCGGCGATCTTGGGTGCGCCGGTGAGCACCACCCAGGTGATCAGCTCAACCATCGTAGGTGCAGGCGCCGCTCACCGGGTGCAAATGGTGCGCTGGAGCGTTGCCACCCAGATTGTCGTGGCCTGGATTCTGACCATCCCGGCAACTGGAATTTTAGGCGCAGTTTTCTTCTTATTACTGCGTCCAATCTTGTGAAAGGTATAATCCTTGTATGAAAAAGAGTCCATGGTGGAAAAAATTTAATTTCCAATCAGTATTCAAGCGGCGACCTAATCGCTTCATTGAGCTACTCACCCAGCAAGCGCAAATCACTGAGGAAGGACTGACTGCACTAGTGGCATATTTTGAAAAGCCCACCAAACGCCGTGCCGACGTGGTCAGCAAGCTGGAGGGCAACGCGGATGAGATACGTCGTATTCTGATTGATGAGCTGAACCATACCTTTGTCACGCCCTTCGACCGCGAGGACATTCACGCCCTGTCAAGAGCCATCGACGATATGCTGGATTACGCCTATACCACCGTGGTGGAAATGTCGATCCTGGAGGTTGAGCCCACCTCCCACATGAGCGAAATTGGCGCGTTACTGGCAAAGGCTGCCAGCGAAGTGCACCTGGGTGTGCAGCGCTTGGCTGATCACCCTGGCGTCGCCCAAAATCACGCCGTGCGCGCCAAGCAGCTCGAGAATCAGGTGGAACACCTTTACCGTGAAGCCCTGGCAGATCTTTTTATGCAGCCGAAAGACGCTGAGCACATTGTCGAGATGCTCAAGCTGCGCGAGACCTACCGCCACCTGAGCAACGCTGCTGACCGCGGCGACGACGCAGCCAATGTACTGTCAGATATTGTGGTGAAGATGGGGTAGTATTATCTCCCCCACCCTGCGATCAACACCAGCCCTGAGGTGATCAGCATGGCCCCGCTTAAGCGCATCTTCACTCCCCCCTCTTTGTAAATAATAAATGCAAGGATAGCACCAATCACGATGCTGAACTGGCGAAAAGCCACAATATAGCTGGCATTGGGGGTGAGCTGGTAGGCCCATAAGATCAGCCAGTATGCCGAAAAGCCCAGCACCGCAGCGGGAATAGCCAATTTCCAGTCGTTCGTTGGGGGTCTTGCCGTCTTGGGCTTAAACAGTTTCATGAAGAATAAATACGGCAAGAACGAGATGGTGAAGTAAAAATAGCCATACCGCGCCGCAGTATCAGGACCCTGCTGCAAGGTTTCGGCCGCGATCTTGTCCAAAAAAGTGTATCCAACTGTCCCCATAGCAGCCAGCAGCATCCACAGGCTGGTGCGGTTGAAATAATTGCTTATTTTTATATCCTTCAGCGACTTGGTTGGCACAAGCACGCAGCCCGCAACCACCAGGAGTATCCCAATCCAGCCAAAAGATGTCAGATGCCGGCCGCGCAACACATCGATAAAGGCCACAAAGATCACCGGCAGCGAACGCGCCACAGGGTACACGATGGTAAAATCCGACGATTCGAAGGCCCGCGCCAGACCCAAAAAATACACCGCCGCGCTGAATCCCGAACCGGCCACACAAACCCAGGCCAGGGGTGTCATCGAGCGGGTTAAAACCTCGCTCCACACGGCCGGCACGAGCCCGACAATCGTAGTGGTCACGAGCATCTTTTTGTAGAAGGTAGTCTCAGAACGTGAATAGCGGGCTAGCAAATTCCAGCCCGCGTGCATGAAGGTCGAGACCAGGATGATCAGGAT
>DATCYX010000497.1:0-7165 GCA_036526235.1 Anaerolineales bacterium
ACCTTCCCTGGGTCGAAGTGCGGTGGCAATGGCAAAGTTTTAATCCGAGTGGTTGATGGCAGGGTATTCATGCTACCTTCCTGAGAATTCAATTAGTGTATAAACTACACTAATTATACCAGAATCAATGCGCTTCGTCAAGCTAAATTTACGTCATCTAGGTTAAAAAATCACAGCGGGGTTATTGCCCGCTGTGATTTTTACAGAAGATATTCAGTTGGTGAGGATTAGCCTTTCGACCGTTTAAGTCTCAATAAGCTGAGGTCGCCATTCACATTATGCATTCTGTACCGATGCCACTGGCTCCTGGCTGCGTCGCAAGCCCACCAGAATGGCAGCGAAATATCCAATATATGCCAACACCTCAGACAGGGATGGGTTGCCATTGTATCCGAAGAGGGCTTTCAACATCAACCCCAGGGTGGATTTCTCGTCTAAGATGAAATTAATATCCCATACATGTTCAATTAGGGATGGGATCCAACCAAGCTCATTGAATTCGTGGACCCCATAAGCCACCAACCCGGCTGCAAACAAAATCAGCAGAGCACCGGTGATCTGAAAAAATCTGCGCAAATCTAGCCGAACTGTGGATGTAAACAGCGACCAGCCTAATAAAATCGCCGTTCCCATTCCCAGCACTGCACCCAAAATTGTGTGCTGGGCGTTTATGGCAAACGTGGATGCGGTCAGGAAGAGTGCTAACTCAACACCCTCGCGTAAGACTGCCAGGAATGCCAATAAAAACAATGCACGCACACCCGTTTTCGATACGGCATGACGCACACCCAGCTCCAGCTCACCCTTGATAGTACGGGACTGGCGATGCATCCAAAAGATCATCCAGGTTAGCACACCCGCTGCAATGAACACGGTGATTCCTTCAAATACACCCTCGGCTGAACCCTCTAGCGAAGCGCCAACCGCATATAATGCCAGAGCGACAATCACGCTGATAGCCGATGCGCTTAGCGTACCGCCCCATACCACGGGGCTCAAGTCTTGGCGATGAATTTTTCGCAAGGCACCCAAAACAATGCCTATAATCAGGGCAGCCTCCAAGCCCTCGCGTAATGAAAGAAGAAAACTAGGAAGCACGACAATCCTCCTTATTAGGGATTAGGTAGTTACTCATCATTTGCATGGGATGCCATACAATCTGGACAAAGACCTTCGAACTTATAGTGTGCATCGATGATTCGCACGCCATAGTGGCGTTCCATTTCTTGCTGAGCTTGCGCCATCGGTGGGCTGAGCAATTCAAGCACCTTCCCGCAACGAAGACAGGCGAAGTGATAGTGAACTGGCTTATCAATTAACTCGTAATAACCCCTCTTCTGCCCTTCTCCCAAAAAGCTCTGTTGAATAAGCCCAATTTGGGATAAGACATTTAGATTACGGTAAATTGTAGCCAGGTTGATATCTTGATCATACTGGCGGGCGTTTTGCCAGATCCCCTCCGCATCCAAATGCTCAGATGCCTCACGTAGAATCTGCAAGACCAGCTCTCTTTGCGGTGTTAGCCGCAACCCGTGATCATGCAAGGTATCGATGAAGGTGTCTTGGTTGTCAGGCATAGTATTGGTGCCGCCCCTTATTGCAAATGATTTGCAATTGCATTCTATCACAGATATAATCTCTATCCACTGATAGATGTCATCAATGTGTTGGTAAATCGTCATACTTCTCTTGTCGGCGAGATCAAACCCCGTTTCATCAATGATTGGTTAGGAACAAAAATGTTTTTAAGTTGCGTTCTAATCAAATAAAGGGGTGATACAATAATAACCTGGGGATCACCCTTTATCATGCTTGCCTTTTTTGATTATTTCGAGTAAATTTATAAATATTATGTAAATACTTTGATCTGATACTCAAAGCTCTACATTGAAAGACTGCAAATTTTTCACACCTTTATACACCGAATTACCCGGAAACGTGATCTTAGGGGAGACAAAGCTCAAATCTCTAAACGAGGTTTTTTGGAGAAAACATGAATAAATACGCTGACCTCGAAATCGGTCTGCATCGCCGGGAATTAGATACATACAGCGTTGACTTCCGGTTCAGCCAGCCGGATAGTGAAACCGATGTCCGCCCAGGGCGTGGTGACGCTCAGATCGACCTCAAAGCGCTGCAAAAATTTCTTCCGGGAAGCGCCGACTACAGCCAGGCGCTCACCAGCAGCCTATTTACCGACCCAGCCGTGCTGACCGCCTTCTCCCAGGCGGTTACCAGCGTACAGACTTCTGGGTCAGCGCTGCGAGTTCGTCTGCTCATCGGCTCCAGCGCTCCAGAGCTGCATGGTATTCACTGGGAAACATTACGCAATCCGCAGACTGACGCGCCGCTTTGTACCGACGAGAATATCCTTTTCTCCCGCTATCTGAGTAGCCTGGACTGGCGACCGGTGCACCTGCGTCCCAAAGGCGATCTGAAGGCTTTGGTCGTCGTCGCCAACCCCAGCAATCTCTCGGATTATCAAAATCTAGCCCCGGTCGATGTAGAAGGCGAAACCACCCGGGCGCGAGAAAACCTAGGCCCCATCCATGTGACAACCCTCCCCCCTTCTCCTTCTGATACAGCGCCAGGATCCAGGGCATCGTTGCCAAACCTGATCGCACGCCTGCGGGATGAGAATCCGGATATTCTCTATCTTGTGGCTCATGGGGCGCTCACGCGCGACGAGCCAAAAATATGGCTGGAGGATGAAGATGGCAAAGCCGCAGTCACTTCCGGCACCGAATTGGTTACACGGCTGCGCGAGCTTTCCGAAAGACCCTTGCTGGTGGTTCTAGCCTCCTGCCAGTCAGCTGCACATCCCACATATGGCGAAGCCCTTACTGCACTGGGTCCCCGGATGGCCGAGGCTGGCATACCAGCCGTAATAGCCATGCAAGCCAACGTCAGCATGAAGACCATCGCCGAGTTTATGCCCGTCTTTTTCGCCGAACTGCAGAAAGATGGGCAGATCGACCGCGCTTTGTCCGTAGCGCGCGGAACAGTGCGCCAGCGCCCCGATTACTGGATGCCAGCCTTATTTATGCGACTGAAGAGCGGGCGTATTTGGTACACGCCCGGTTTTGGGGAAGAGCGCGGAGCTTTTGAGAAATGGCCTTCCATCATCCGCACCATCAGCCGAGGCCTGAGTACCCCGATCCTCGGACCGGGATTGTATGAAACTGTGCTTGGCTCGCCGCGCGAGATTGCCCGGCGCTGGGCGGAAGTTTACCACTATCCGATGGAGCCACACGAGCGCGAGTCCCTACCTCAGGTAGCCCAATTTCTTGCCGTAAACCAATACGACCTGGCGCCTTTCGACGAGCTGGAAGAATATCTCAAGAAGGATATACGAAGCCGGTTTGGCGACAACTTACCAGACGAGCTGCGCGCTAACGGCGCCTCTCTGGACCAGCTTATCGAGGCAGCTGGGGCCATTCGCCGACAACAATCGGAGGTAGAACCACATAAAGTGCTCGCCTCCCTGCCCCTCCCGGTTTACATCACAACCAACCTGAATAACCTGATGGGCTCAGCCCTAAAGGAAGCGGGCAAAGAGCCCCAGATCGTGCTCTGCCCGTGGAATGATTACGTCGAAGAGCTCCAAGCAGACTTTGATCCAGGTTACAAGCCGACCGTGGAGCGCCCGCTGGTCTACCATCTTTTTGGTCGGTTAAGCGAACCAGAATCTGTGGTGCTTACCGAAGATCACTATTTCGATTATCTCATTGGGGTTACCCGCAACAAGGAAATCATCCCCAGCGTGGTGCGCAGTGCCCTGGTTAATTCGGCGCTCTTGTTCCTAGGATTTCAACTCGACGACTGGCAATTTCGCGTACTCTTCCGCAGTGTACGCGCCCAACAGGGTGGTGAATTGCTCGGACGTTACCCGCATATCGCTGTGCAACTTGAACCCGAGGAAGGCCGCCTATTAGAACCCGAGCGCGCCCGAAAATATTTAGAAAGCTATTTTTCTGCTGGCTCCAACATCAGTCTGTTTTGGGGGCGAGCCGAAGACTTTGTCAAAGAACTACATTCGCGCTGGAAGGCGCGTTCAGCCTGAGATGAAGCCATGACAATAACGAATACCCGTCCTAACCCATATGTTGGTCCGAGAGCCTTTCGCACAGGCGAAGCGCTTTATGGTCGCGGTCGCGAACTGCACGAGCTATTGAACTTGCTCATCGCCGAGCGGATTGTCTTATTACATTCACCCTCTGGAGCAGGCAAAAGCTCGCTGGTGTATGCCGGCTTGATCCCCCGTCTCGAGGAGGAGGGGTTCCAGGTGCTACCTGTCGCGCGCGTTAACCAGGACCTGCCCGCATCGCTCGGCAGCGATGAGCGCTTCAATCGCTATGCCTTTAGCACCGTTGTCTCGCTGGACGAGGCTCTGCCAGAGAAGAAGCGGCTTCCTTTAGAGGAATTGGCGACCATCTCATTGCCCGATTACTTGGAGCGTTTCAAGGCTCAAAACTTAACCACTGTTGGTGATACAGACGATCTGCCACCCATGGAAGCCGAGGTGTTGATATTTGATCAGTTTGAAGAGGTGCTGACTGTCGCCCCCACTGACCTAGAAGGCAAAGCCGCCTTTTTTGCACAGCTAGGTGCAGCCTTACGCGATCGAAAACGCTGGGCGCTTTTCGTTATGCGCGAGGATTACATCGCTGCCCTCGATACTTATCTGCGCCTGGTTCCCACGCGTTTCCGGAACACTTTTCGGCTGGACCTATTGGGAGTGGAAGCTGCTATGCAAGCCATCCAGTTACCTCCCAAGGAAGCTGGCGTGAAATTCAACAATAATGCCGCCCAGAAGCTGGTGGACGACCTGCGCCAGGTGCAGGTGCAGCGCCCTGATGGGACCATGGAGATCCAACCAGGTCCACATGTCGAACCAGTGCAATTGCAGGTAGTTTGCTTCCGCCTATGGCAAAACCTGGAACTAGATGACAAGCAAATCAGCATCGAAGATGTGGTCAGCGTCGGGGATGTTAATCAATCTTTGAGGGAATACTATGACGAGCGCGTGAGTGGCGTAGCGGACGAGGCTGGGGAAAGCGAGCGCACTATTCGCCTGTGGTTCGAAGAAAAACTTATCACTGAGTCAGGCATCCGCAGCCAGGTATTGATGGAAAAGGAGCGCAGCAGCGACCTGGATAACCGTGCCATTCGCATACTCGAGAACGCCCACCTGGTGCGAGCAGAGAAGCGGCGCGGCGCGACCTGGTTCGAGCTAGCCCACGACCGCTTAATCGAGCCAGTACAGACCAGCAATGCGGCTTGGTTCCAGGCACATCTCAGCCTGCTGCAACGCCAGGCAGCTCTGTGGCAGAAGGAGAATCGCGCAGAACATCTCTTGCTGCGCGAGCAGGCCTTGGAAGAAGCCGAATCCTGGGCTGCGGAACACCCCCAGGAACTCAGCCAGAACGATCAAGATTTTCTGGAAGCCTGCCAGCAACTGCGCACGCGAGAGGAAGAAGCCCGAGAAGCTGCCGAGCGCGAGCGACGCCTCAAGCTGGAGGCGGCCGAAAAGGTGGCCGAGGCAGAGCGACGCCGCGCTGAAGAACAAGCCCTGGCGGCCAAGAAATTACGCCGGCGTTTTTTGATAGCCACGCTGCTCTTTATTGTCGCCCTTTTATCCGCCGGAGCTGCCTATTACAGTGGCCAACAAGCAAGGGTTGCCAGAAATATTGCTTTTAGAGAGAGCACTCGGGCGGTTGGGAACGCTGCAACCGCCGAAGCCAACGCTGCCATCGCCGCAACCAACGCTGCCATCGCTGCAACCAACGAATTTAAAGCCGTAGCTGCTGAGGCGACCGCTAACTCGGAGCGGGAGATTGCCGAAAAGGCCAGATCAACCGCAGTTGCCGCCGAGAAGGACGCACTGAATCAAAAAGCGACTGCCGAGTACAACGCCGAAATCGCACAGCAACAGGCTAACCTGGCTCGCTCCCGTGAGCTTTCCAACCTTTCGCTCAGCTTCATTCAAGACCAGCCGAATCTAGCATTATTGCTGAGCATCGAGGCATACCGCAAATCGGATACCGGGCAAGCTCTGGACGCCTTGCTCAGCACGCTTCAGCGCAACCTGAACAGGGAAATCCAACGATCCAATGTACAAATTGAGACACAGCCTATCTCGATCGATGCCATGGCTATCAGCCCTGATGGGCACCAACTAGCCTGGGCGGGTGTGCAGGGCTTGATCCGCGTGTATGATTTCAAGCTGCAGAAACAAATCTGGCAAGACATCATTGGTATCAAGATCAACCAGTTGGTATTCAGCCCTGATGGTAAAATCCTGGCCTCCGCCGATGACACAGGTGAGATCATATTTTGGAATCCAGCGGATGGAAAGAAAGTGAGAGTCATCCGTCCAGACATTGCCTCGATCTATGCCATGGACTTCAGCCCAGATGGAACCAGCCTGGCTTATGGAGGCATCTCCCAGTCAAACAAAGTCAACCTGTTTGCCCTGAACTTAAATAACCTCGCCATCAAGAACTTCAGCGTGCGCCCTCTCAAGACCGATATCTTGAGCCTCGCCTGGTCGCCGGATGGAAGGCTGCTCGCCTCTGCCGGGCGCGAACGCGTTGTGCGCATTTGGGACGTAGCCACCGAGAAGGAGCTGGTCACATTTGAGATATACGAAGGGCCGATGAAGAGCGTGGTTTTCTCGCCCAACGGCCAGTGGCTGGCAACCGGAGGTAATGATGAGATCCTCCCATTTGACAAGAATATCCTGTTGTGGGATATCTCGCTATGCGACCGGCCTACAGATAGCGCCAATCAAGGTGAACAAATCAGCCCTTGGGATGACCCGACTTGCCGCCTGCAACTCCCGGTATCATTTAGTGGCCAGGAAGCGGATGTCACCAGCCTTGCCTTCAGCCCAGACGGCCTGGTGCTGGCATCTGGCGATATCTCCGGCAACACCCGCTTATGGGATGTCGTCTACCGAAAGCCAATCGACCTGCAAATTCCAAGGGCGAGGGGTATTATCAGCCAGCTAGCCTTCAGCCAGATAGAAGATAACCTGGTGCTAGCCGTGGGCAGTCTCGACCGCACCATCAGCCTGAACAACCTGCGCAACACTGACTCCTTGATGACTGAAAACACAACCACCCAAAGCGCTATTGGAGGCATGGCCTTTAGAGCGGATGGC
>DATCYX010000498.1:0-3877 GCA_036526235.1 Anaerolineales bacterium
CAACTTACCCCCCACCGTGGCGTCCAGCACCTCCCGCCCATCTGCCTCGTACGCCTGGCGGGCCATGTTGTAGGCGCGCTCAGATGTCTCCAGGTCAGGGAGCTGCCAGCGAAAGCCTTTGCCGAAGTAACCGGCGTGGAAATGGTCGGGGTCATCGCCCTGCGAGGTGATGGTGGTGTTGGGCTTGCCCTGAGTGGTAAAGCTGTGATCCACACCGATCAGGATGACCTGTTGAAAGCCCATATGATAGGCTAATTGCAGGGCTACGTAGGTGACCGTGGCGCCCTCCCACAGGCGGCCGCGGGCGTCGCGGGCGAACTTTGGCCCGGTGTATGTGGTAAACAGGAAGGCCATATTCGCGCTGGGCTGGATGAGATGCCGCGAGCGCCAGGAGAGAAACTTCGGAATGGGCAAAGCGCTGATCTCATCGGCGCACTGCTCGACCACCAGGCTATTTACCGAGAGATAGTAAGAAGTGGTAAAGCCAAGCTCGGGGAACATCAAGTAAATGCGGTTCATGCCAAAGGTGCACTCGCCCCGCAGGCGAGAAAGGTCGGTCTGCTTCAGGCTGGGACCGTTGCCGATAATGAAGCAGCGCTGGCCGCGGTGCTTGTCTTTGAGCACTTCAAGCTGGCGGATGCTCTCCCGCCGCCAGGGGTGAAAGGTCGCCGCGGGCCATTGGGCGGCGCGCACAAGCGAATAGCGCATCTCGCTGGCTGCGCGCCAGAGAGGAGGGGGAAAAAGCTGCTTAAAGGCTTGTTTATTCATCGAAAATGAAGAAAAGGGTTTATCCCCTAGCCTGCAATTTGCGGATCACTCCGTGCTCAATCTGGCTGTGGCACCGCCGTCGATGATCAGGGCTTGCCCGGTCATGAAGGACGATTGGGCATCATCGGCCAAAAAGTAGATGGCGCGGGCGATCTCTTCTGGAGTTCCGATGCGCCCGTTGACGGTTTTGCGCGCCAGGTTGTCCAGACGTTCCAGAATATCATCGCCGCCCACATGGCCGCGGCCCAGCCCGGCGCGCAGCATGGGCGTATCCACCGCGCCCGGCAAGATGGCGTTGGCGCGGATATTGTCGGGGGCGAACTCGATTGCCATGGCGCGCGTCAGCGCCAGCAGGCCGCCCTTGCTGGCAGCGTAGGCGGCGATGTTCGCGGATGTAGCCACGGCGTGCACCGAGGAGACGTTGACAATAGCCCCTCCGCCAGCCGCCTTGAGTAACGGGTGGGCGAGCTTAACCCCTAGAAAAACCGAGCGCAGGTTGGAGGCCATCACCGCATCCCACTCCTCCACGCTCGTCTCCAGTAGAGGTTTGGCAATCTGCAGGGCGGCGTTGTTGACCAGGGCGTTCAGGTAGCCAGTGAAGGCGTGCGCTTGGTTGAAGATAGTTTTTAGATTCTCGCCAACAGAAATATCAGACTGGACAAAAAGGCTGTCAGAGGGGAAGCCCGCGCCGAAAGCGGAGCGATCCACACCGAGCACGCGCCAGCCCATTTGGGCGAAGATGTTCACGCAAGCGCGCCCGATGCCACCAGCCGCGCCGGTGATTAGGACAGCCTTTAGAGGTGGGTTTGCAGGGGTTTGTGTCATGTCACTTTAAGCCTACGAGTTGTAATGCGGTTGTCAGTCGGGGGATAACGGTTAACCCTTGACTTTCAACCGCTTGCTTTGAAAGATTCCAGAGAACTGGCGTCTAGCCCTAAGCCTTCCAATAGATTGCGTAGGGTGTTCCAATGGACGCGCTCCCAGGCTGCCGGGCTGGAATTGGAGTTATGCGGCGCCAGCAAGACATTCTCCATCTGCCTGAGCGGGCTCTCAGGCGGGAGGGGTTCATGCTCGTATACGTCCAGGGCAGCTCCGGCGATGGTATGGCTTTGCAAGGCAGCGATCAGGGCGGGCTCATCTACTACCAGGCCGCGAGCGGTGTTGATCAGCACGGCTGTGGGCTTCATTAATGTCAGGGTGCGCGCATCCATCAGGTGGTAGCTGGTGGGGTTCAGGTCGCAGTTCAAGCTGACGAAATCGGCTCGAGCCAGCAGGTCTTCCAGGCTGGTCATCTCAACGCCGTTCTCCACCAGAAAGTCTGGTGCGATCTCGATGATGTCAACCCCTAGCAGGCGCATGCCGAAGGGGCACGCCCGGCGGATGACCGCCTTGCCGATATTGCCTAATCCCACCACCCCCAGGGTGGTTTCGCTTAAAGATCGCCCGGGGAGTTTATTCCATACCCCAGCCTTGATGTCGCGGTCCATCCAGGGCTGTCGGCGAGCGAAAGCAAGGATATAGCCCATCACGCTATCGGAGACGGGCAGCGTGAATGCGTTGGGAGTGCGCCCAATCTTGATCCCTAGACGGGTGCAGGCTTGCTGGTCAATAGAGTCGATACCGGTGCCCCATTTGGAGATCACTTTCAACCGCGGGGCGCAGGCCTCCAGGACGCGGGCAGTATACTGGTCATCGCCTGCCAGGGCACCGTCGAACTTTCCGGCGTAGGACAGGAGCTGCTCCTCGTCGAGCCGTTCCTTCACTGGTACAACGATCACCTCCAACCCATAATGCTTGAATACCGGGAGGAAACGTTCATACAGAGGGACCATATAGGGAGCAGTGAGCAGGATGGTGTACATAAGGGACTAGGGGGTAGGGGGTAAGGGAGTAGGGGAGAGGGGATAAGAAGGTGGGAAACGGAGGGATTACCTCTCTCCGTTATCGCCTATCCCCTGTCTCATTAAGAAGTCTACGATGGCGAAATCCAACTCCTCGTCGATGTCCCAGGCCTCGGAAGCGCCGATCTCGAAGAGCAAGGGGCGCTCTCCCAGGCGGTTGCGGCGGGCAACCAGGTTCTGGCGAGTGAAGATGTATATGCAGGAGTTCTCCTCATAAACCGGGGGCAGATCCTGGGTTTGAAGCAGGATCGCCGGGTTATGGTTGATCGCCCGCCCAAGCTGGTCCCACAGGCGGGTTTGCCAGCGGGTGACGGAAAAGAGCGAATCGTAGGCCGGATAGCAAGAAAGGAAGGTCTGGATGGCGCGCGAGATCGTCTCTGGGCGCAGCAGGGGGTTTGTGCTGTGCGTCTGCAGGTAAAAATCGGCTTGCACCTGGGCGGTGTCGTGCAGCAGCACTTCGTTGGTGGGGGTCTCGTCGGCGCGCAGGTGCTCGGGGCGCTCAATGAGGGTTACCTGGGGGAAATGCTGGCGCAGCCCGTCCATCACGGGTGGGCTATCGGTATCCACCACGACCCGATCGATCTCTGGGCAGTTTAGAAGACTCTCGATAATGTAGTGGAAGAGCGGCTTGCTGCCAAGCGGGCGGTAGTTCTTACCCGGCACACGCTGCGAGTGGTGGCGCATAGGGACGAGGGCGACGAGGGTCATAGATTATTACTCATTATACCGAATGGGCTCCACATTCCGCGCAGCTGCCTGGCCAGTTGGCGCAATACCCCTGGGATAATAAAATGTCTGCCGGAGCTGCCAGGTGAGCGGCCCATGGTGGCGGTAGCCCTGATAGGTGCCCGAGAACTGCATCAGGCGAAACCAGAAGATGCTCCCCAGGCTGCGAAACAAGACACCTTGCCGTGCGGCGTGCCACATATCGCTGAATATGTTGCTCAGGCTGAGGCGCAGGAAGTCGCGCAGGCCGAAATGCTCCTGGGGGAAGATACGCTTGAAGGCCATTGCCTCCCGCCGGTATCGATTGTACACCGCGCGTGGCGTCTCGTTGTGCACGTGGATCACCTCCGCCTCGGCTACATAGGCCAGCCTGTACCCCTGGCCTACTGCCCAGTGTGCCCAATCCAGGTCCTCTAGTCCGCTCAGGCTCTCATCATAGAGGTGAAGCTGCCAGAGCGAACGGCGGATGGCGGCGTTGGCGT
>DATCYX010000499.1:0-2735 GCA_036526235.1 Anaerolineales bacterium
CTCCGGCTGAACTGCCCGGCGTGATGACCGTTTCGGCTACTGGACCCATCGGTTATCCTGACTACAACCTGTGGATCGCCGATTACTCCAGCGTGGGTATGTCGCGCGTGGACGTGGCTGCCCCTGGCGGTGACTACTTCCGCGCTACAGGCACACGGCAGGATGCCGTCCTCGGCGCTATCACCAGCACCAGTGATGGGGGCCTCTGGGATTTGCTCGACTTTATAAGCACAGTGCCCGGAAACGAAGGGATGGCAGTCGTGGACCAAGGTGCTCGCTACGGCTACCTGAACGGAACTTCTATGTCGTCCCCGCACGCAGCTGGCGTGGCGGCCCTCGTCAAACAGATGCATCCGGATTGGAGCCCGGGTGCGGTCAAAGCCGCGGTGCAGCGCTCGGCACAACCTCTCTCCTGCCCGCCCGACTGGGAACCACTCTATTCTTATGACGAACGCTATCGCTGTTACGGCAATAACGGCCGCACGTCGTTCTTTGGACACGGCCTGGTGGATGCCGAAGCGGCAGCCCAGAGATAGGTCGATTACAATTATTTCGTGTACGTAAGACGGCATGCCTCAGGCCGAAATTAATCTTCGGCCTGAGGCAGCCCAATTTTCCCACCCCCCTCTCTTCCGCCTTGGCGGCGGAGGGAGAATGAGCGAAATTAGGGTCTTGCGGGCGCAGAGCGCCTGCAAGACCCTTCGCGTTTTTACCTCTTTTTGCAGCGTCGCCCTTCGAGCGGAGTCCGAAGGGGGCGTTTGGGTTTTGATGACCTGTTGTCAAAGCGGGACGGGTTTTCACAGATCTAGAAAGAGTTTTGCGTGATTGCGCTCAAAGGTTATAATCGGATGCTAAGCCCAGTGTGCCCAGAAGTGTGAATTCATGTTTTCGCTCTAAGGAGGTCTGTAATGCCGCTGTTTGCACGCCGATTTCTGACCGGTTTTCTTGGCTTGATCTTGGTGCTGGTTGTGGTCTTGCCGGTTGGTGGGGTGATTACCGCTCGCCGCTCTTTCCCTCAGGTAGATGGTGAAGTGCGCCTATCCGGGCTGGATGGTCCGGTGGATATCTACCGGGACACTTTTGGCGTTCCACACATTTATGCCAGCAGCACGAATGATTTGTTCTTTGCTCAGGGCTACGTCCACGCTCAAGATCGCTTCTGGCAGATGGATTTCTGGCGGCACATCGGCTCGGGGCGGCTCTCAGAGATGTTTGGCGAGTCGCAGCTGGAGACGGATCAGTTCCTGCGCACCCTGGGCTGGGCGCGTGTGGTCGAGCAGGAGCTCACCCAGCTGGATCCGCAGAGCCTGGCGATTCTGGATTCATACGCCCAAGGGGTCAATGCTTACCTGGCGGACCACGCAGGCAGTGAGCTCAGCCTGGAGTATGCGGTTTTGAAGCTGCTCAACCCGGATTACCAGGTCGAAGCGTGGCAGCCGCTGCACTCACTGACCTGGGCGAAGGCGATGGCCTGGGACTTGCGCGGCAACATGGATGATGAGATCGAGCGTGCCATTCTGTTGAAATCCCTCGGCGCCGAGCGGGTGGCGGAGCTCTTCCCGCCCTACCCGGCGGAACACCCTTTGATCGTCACGCGCGGGAACGGAGAATCGATATTGGACCGGGGTGCAGCAGTCTCTGCGGGCTTTGGATCTGTGGTGACTTCTCTCGATTCACCCCTCTCGAATCTCGCTGTTCGCATCGATGCTCTTGACGGGTTGATTGGTCCATCCGGATCAGGGGTAGGCTCGAACAGTTGGGTGGTCTCTGGGGAGCGCACCAGCACCGGCAAGCCGTTATTGGCCAACGACACTCACCTGAGCGCGCAGATGCCATCCATATGGTACGAGATCGGCTTGCATTGCACTCCCCAGGTGGAAACCTGCCCCTTCAATGTAACCGGCTTCTCCTTTGCCGGCGCGCCGGGGGTGATCATCGGGCATAACGCGCGCATCGCCTGGGGTTTCACCAACCTCGGGCCAGATGTGATGGACTTGTATATCGAGAAGCTCAATCCGGCTAACCCCGACCAGTACGAGGTCAACGGGGAATGGGTTGATATGGTAAAGGTGCAGGAGACCATTCAGATCGCTGGAGGGGAGCCGGTGGAGCTGACTGTGCGTTACACCCGCCACGGCCCGGTTGTCTCCGAGACGTATGGGAAGCTGGATGGCTTTAGCGAAGCCGCCGGGGTTGAGCTGCCTGCTAGCTACGCCATCAGCCTGCGCTGGACGGCGCTGGAGGTCTCGCACACCTTCCCGGCTATTTGGAGGCTGAACCAGGCGGGGAATTGGGACGAGTTTCGCCGGGCGATGAGCCTGTTCGATGTGCCCTCGCAAAACACGGTCTACGCCGATGTAGATGGGAACATAGGCTACCAGGCGCCGGGTAAGATCCCTGTGCGCGCTTCCGGCGATGGCTGGCTGCCTGTGCCCGGCTGGACGGATGAGTACGAGTGGATGGGCTATATCCCCTTCAAGGAGATGCCCTACGCATTCAATCCGCCGCAGGGGTACATCGTGGCCGCCAACAACGCTGTCGTCGGGCCTGATTACCCGTACTTCATCACCGCCGAATGGAATTACGGCTACCGGGCAGCGCGCATTATGGAGATGATCGCCGCGCATGCAGGCCCTATCGATGTGGCCTGGATGCAAGCCATGCAGGGTGACAATCTGGATCTGAATGCGAAGATTCTCACCCCCTACCTGCCGCAGGCACAGTGGGGCAGACCC
>DATCYX010000500.1:0-5055 GCA_036526235.1 Anaerolineales bacterium
AAAAAGGGGGTGGCATTTGCGAATAAATATTTGGACAATGATTATGACCAGCTAGTCCGTTTGGTCGCTGGAAATCTCTGGAAGGGCAAGCCGGCTTCTGCAGTACAAACCATGGTGGAACAAAGACGTTACCAGCCTGGAATCTTCGATGTGTTTGAATTTCTGCATGCAAAGTCCATCCTCTCTGCGATCATTAGCTCTGGTCCGTACGAGCTGGCTCTTAGAGCACAGCGAGATCTGGGCATCCCGATAGTTAAGGCTAATCACCTAGTTGTAGAGAATGGCTTGATCCAAGGGGATGTAGAAGTGATGGTGCCGGATGCAGAGAAAGCGCGTGTAGGCCGCGAGGTGATGGAAGAGTTGGGCATTCACCCTTCAAACGTCGCATTCATTGGGGATACGGATTCAGATATTGAGTTAGCGAAGATCGTGAATCTGCCTATTGCCTACAATGCCCAATCACAAGCCTTGATTAAAGTTTGCAAGGTGGTCCTGAATTACGGAGAACTGGGCAAGCTTCGAGATATTCTACAGCAATTCTAATCCGAATCGGTCCTGCTGAGATTTAGGAGCGGTTCTCCCTAATGGGCAGGATGGCTCAAGCTTATGATGTTCTTTTACCCCAAGAATAACCTGGTTTAATTTCTGACCGCGTTGAGAAAATCGGCTAGCAGGCCGTAGGCGGTGGTATGCGGTCCAGGGTCTGCCTCGATGACCGAGAGCAGGCCGAGCACGTCACTCTCGAATTGGATGATGCTGGTGGTACCATCCACGCCGAAGAGGGGGGAATCCATGCCTACCATCTCTGGGGCGACGCGCCCGCGCACATCTTTTCCCTGGCGCTCAGCCGAGCAGACCAGCTTCCAGCGTTTACCTTGCAATCGTGCCTGTTCAATATCTTGCAATGTGATCTCGCGGATTCCCTGGCGCTCTACTTCTGATGGTTTGAAGGGCACACCCATCAACACCGTGATCAGGGCGGCCACCTTGACTGCTGCATCCCAACCATCGATATCGCCGCTGGGGTCGGTCTCAGCGATGCCAATTGACTGTGCATAGGCGACAGCCTGATCAAAAGCCTCGCGGCCTTCCATGCGCGTCAAGATCAGGTTGGTGGTGGAGTTAAGCACGCCACGGAAAGAGCGCAGATGGGCGGCTGGCAGTGTCTCTCTAAACAAAGAGAAGATCGGCGCACCGTCCATCACCGTGGATTCGAAGAAGAATTTACGTCCCCTTTCCCTGGCCAGCTCTGTCAGGTCACGGTAGGCGTGCACCACTGGACCTTTATTGGCTGTAATGGCGTGCATACCCTGCTCTATCGCCAGTCGTAAGTGGTCGACGGCTGGCTGACCGCTTTCATAGTTGACTGGGGTGTTCTCGAAGAGCACGTCTGCACCGCAGTGACGGATGAAGTCTAGGGCATCTTTTGGAGCCGGGGAGGCGGAGAGTTCATTCAGCGAATGGAGGCCATCCATAAGCCCTAAGGCTCGCTCCAGGCTGATCCCACCGGGGTCAATGGCTGTTCCGTGGCGGCCTGTGGCGATACCGGTCACGTTGAAGGTAATCCCGAATTGCGATTGGATCGTTTCTTGCTTTCTGAGCAACAGGCGTGCAAGAGCCTGCCCGACGTTGCCAAAGCCTAGAAAAGCGAGTTTGTAGTGTGGCATTTCATTCTCCTATACGGGAGGCCAGGGATACTGCCTCCGGCTGAGATCTGGATTTGGGTAACAACCATTCTCAAGTATGCGATTTGCGCGCTGGATCAGCGCTGCGATTTCTTCTCTGTTTAAGTATTTCCCAAGCTCTCGCACTAGATCAGATGACTCGAACTCGGGATGCTGTTTATTTAGTGGAAGTAATTTGTCTCGTAATCTTTTGACATCCGCAAGCAGTTGGGCAGGGATCTCTTCTCCAGCATAATCCCAGATCACCGTGCGTAGCTTTTCGTCAATATGGAAGCAAATGCCATGGTCGATCAACCACATGTGATGGTTGGTATCCACTAGGATATGGCTGCCCTTGCGGTCAGCGTTGTTTGCCAGCAGATCAAAAACTACTGTGGGGCGCAAGCGCTGGCGATCTTCAGGGGTAAAATTGAAGTAATGATATTCAGGATCATGATCGATATAGAGCTGGACAGAACCAGGACCCAGGGGGGCATCTTTGCGGTAGGCCGAAGGGGGCACTAGCTCCCATTGCAAGGCTTCGCTGATCAGATAGGCGGCTACTTCGCGGCGCGCTAGAGATGGGGAGGGAAAATCCCATAGAGGGCGCACGCCTTTGGTGGGCTTGTAAACGGCGATTAATATTTCTCCTGCATGTTCTAGTTGGGCAAGATAGGTGTAGTTTGACCCCCACATGAACTCGCCCCGCAGCGTGATCTCCCCTTCTTGCAGGGCGGTGAATGTGTCGTTGGGTGACATGCTGGACATCATCAGGCGTAAATCAACGAATGAAATTATTCGAGATCATTTATATCCATTCGTTCGTAATTGCTGTATTGTTGATTTAGAAGGATCAATGTTTATGCCCGTTTTTCTTGGGGCAGAAATGTCCTTCGGGGTCCATGGGTTGCCCGCATTGTGGGCAGAGAGGACGGCCGCGCGAGGCCACTTCCATCCCCCAATGGCACAAGGCGCGGATTTGATCACGTGAGCACCAATAACGTACAACGCTGGCCTCTTCAGGGTCTTGATCCTCGGTTAAGAGCTCGCGTGCGATGAGGACCACCAGGTCGTTTTCTGCGTCGTACCCCAGCCCTAACTCGCCAGTCCGGAAGAGCGGATCCAGGGGCGGATGAATGTGCATGTTCTCCTCTACGTATTCCGAGGAGGCCTTGGTGAGATTGGGAAAACGCTCGTAAATCTCTGCCAGGAATTGTTCCAGACCCACCGCCAGGGATTGAATCTGGATCTTCTCTACGATCAGTGTTACGGTGCGCTCTTCCTGCCAGCCCTGAATGTAAAAAATACGCTTACCAGGCGGGCCGATAGCGTCGGTTGTAATGTGGCTGACCGGACGAAGGTCGATCTCTTTAGTGGGCATTAGGCTCTCCTGCCTGGGATACTGAGCGTAGTATACCAGAATCAAGGTTTGGACAAGTTAAAAGAAAGATCATAGTTCAGCGTAAGCAGGTAGCTGCCCATTTGGCCGACTTGCAGGGCGGTAATTGATGCTGGTGCAATAAATAGTCGTTGGAACAAATCCAGGGGGAGGCCAAGATAGTATGCCACAGCCAATTTGATCGGGTCGGCGTGAGACACGCAAACGAAGATATCCTTCTCTTCGTACTGGGCGCGCAACGCTTCAATTTCTCCAACCATGCGCGCCTGGCATTCGGCGAATGATTCGCCGCCAGGGAAGCGGAAGAGCGAGGGCGTACTCTGCACGATGCGCCAGACTTTCAGGCGGCGCAGGCTTTTATGGCTTCTACCCTGCCACTCGCCGATATCGGATTCCATCAGACCTGGTCGTACAATGGTCTCCTGACCTAATGCCTTGGCCAGGTATTCGGCAGTCTCCGCAGCCCGTTCCAGTGGGCTGGTGTAGATTGCCTTGATGGGCGCTTGTCTTAGCTTTTCTGCTACGGCTTGTGCCTGAGCGCGCCCGTTATCATTGAGGTGAATGCCCGGCATACGCCCTGGCATAATTCCTTTCTTAACGAAGTCGTTTTCCCCGTGTCGAATTAATAATATTGTGGGCATTTACTTAGCCTGCCTTGTGTTTGTGCTTGATCTCTTGGATTTCGTCTTGGGATGGTTCGGGAAGCTCAGTTGTCTGGGTGATACCCAACGCTTTGCGCTGGGCATCTCGCCAGCGGCTAAGCCTATCGATGACCTGAGACTCGTAACCCTGTGATGACGGTTTGTAGAAATAGGTCCCCAAAAGCGGGTGGGGAAGATACTGCTGTGGTAAGAAGTGCTCTGGATCTTCATGCGGATATTGGTAACCCTGCCCGTGCCCGAGGGGCTTGGCGTCGCGGTTGGCGTCTTGCAAGTGCTGGGGGACGGCAGTAATGCCCTCGTCCTCGATGAGCTGGAAGGCCTTGAAATAGGAGGTGGCTGTGTTGGATTTCGGTGCGGTGGCCAGGTAAAGCGTGGCCTCTACGATGGGGTAGATCCCCTCGGGTAAGCCAATATAATCGAAGGATTGGGCGGCAGCGTTGGCGACCACCAGCCCAAGTGGGTCAGCCAGACCGATATCCTCCCCAGCCAGGATGATCAGCCTGCGCAGGATGAAGCGCGGGTCTTCCCCGGCATAAAGCATCTTCGCCAGCCAGTAGAGAGCGGCATCCGGATCAGAGCCGCGCACAGATTTAATGAATGCCGAGATGGTGTCATAATGGGCATCGCCATCCTTGTCGTAGAGCACAGCACGGCGCTGGATGGATTCTTGCGCCACCTGCAATGTGATGTGTATCGTCTCCTGATCGCCAGCGGGGGTGCTCTCAACCGCCAGTTCCAGTGCGTTTAAGGCATTGCGGGCATCACCTCCAGCTACGCGGATCAGGTGCTCTAAAGCATCTTCGTCAAGCTTGATGTGCTTTGCCCCATAGCCGCGTTCGTCGTCCTGCAAAGCATATTCCAGTATGCGGCGCACATGCTCGTCCTCCAGAGGGCGGAGCTGGAAGACGCGCGAGCGCGAGACCAGCGCGCCGATCACCTCAAAGTACGGATTTTCAGTGGTCGCGCCGATCAGGGTAATGTTGCCATTTTCCACGTGGGGCAACAGAGCGTCCTGCTGGGCTTTATTCCAGCGATGCACCTCATCCACGAAGAGAATAGTGCGCCGGTTGTGCAGCTTGCGCCTCTCGATTGCAGCCTCGATAACCTTTTTAAGCTCAGCCTTGCCAGCTAGCACTGCTGAAAGAGTCTCGAAGTGCATGCGGGTATGGTTGGCAATGACCATTGCCAGGGTGGTCTTACCGCTGCCCGGCGGGCCCCACAGGATGATGGACGAGAAAAGGCGGTCGGACTCGATGGCGCGGCGCAGCAGCCGCCCCGGCCCTACGATCTCCTCCTGCCCGACAAACTCGTCCAGGGTACGGGGGCGCAT
>DATCYX010000501.1:0-4503 GCA_036526235.1 Anaerolineales bacterium
GCGGCGGGCGTTCATTGGTGTAGTAGTGCCAGAGGTTTGTCTGTGTTCCCCATGATTCGATGGCAAGCCCGCCGCAGATACCAACAAAGATGACGAGCAGGTCGGTCTTGAGATTCGCGCGTGCAATGATCGTGACGGACATGAACCCAAATATGCCAAGCAGGAGCCAGTCCATGTAGCGCCACCATGCACCGTTCCAATCCACGTAGCGGAGATATTCCTTTGCAAGGGGCCACCAGATGTAGACGATCAGGAAGATGGTGAGCAGGAACCCGCCAAAAAGGATGGAGGAATCGCGTGTCCAGATGCTTTTGAGCGCGGTGCGTAAGATTGCCATTCGGAAAATTATAGCAATGGTTCCAAAAATAAGGAGAAAAGTACCAAAAGGTTACAAGTGCCTTGCTTTTTTGTTAGGCTTACCCTAAAATAATAGAGAGGGGACTATTTTGTTTTGTCGGCTTGCATATGAGAGTATTGGAGGAGGTGCGTCTCGTTCGTGAAAACCGAACTTCACACGTAAAATGCCTTTTTGGCTTATCTGCAAACCCATAAATCTATTTGAGGAGAATAGCATGAGTAAACATTTATCCAAATTGTTTTCAATCACGTTAGTACTGGCGCTAATGATGAGTATATTGTCTGTTGCGGGAACGGTGCAGGCTGCTCCTGACCTTTTCGCCAACCCTGCGACAACTGTTTTTATCAATGAAATTCATTATGATAATGCTTCGACTGATATCGGCGAAGCCATTGAGATCGCAGGTCCAGCAGGCACAGACCTGACCGGCTGGAGTATCGTTCTGTATAACGGCAGTGGTGGGGCTGTATACAATAACACTGCCTTAAGCGGAGTAATAGCAGACCAAGGCGGTGGTTACGGCACGGTTGTGGTTAACTATCCGTCCAATGGAATTCAGAATGGTGCTCCAGACGGGGTAGCTCTTGTAAATGGAAGTACGCTGGTCCAATTCCTGAGTTATGAAGGCAGCTTTAACGGTGTCGGCGGACCGGCTGATGGTGTAGCAAGCACCGACATCGGGGTTGCTCAGAGCGGTTCTGGCGCAGTTGGCAATTCACTTCAACTAACCGGCTCAGGCACAACCTCCGTCGATTTCAGCTGGGCGGGTGAGGCAGCGAACACCTTTGGCGCTCCGAACACAGGCCAGACCTTTGGCGGAGCCCCGACAGCCAAGGCGCTTGTCATCAATGAAATTGATTATGACCAACCCAGCACAGACACAGCGGAATTTGTTGAGATCCGCAACAATGAAAGTGTCAGTGTTGACCTGAGCGATTACAGCCTTGTTTTCGTGATTGGTAGCTGTGGTTTGGTTTATAGCACGGTTACTTTCCCGTCAGTGAGTTTGGCTGCAGGTGATTACTTTGTGGTGTGCGCTAATGCCGCCACGGTCGCCAATTGTGACGTGGATGCCAGCCCCGACACGAACTTCATCCAGAATGGCGCACCCGATGCTGTGGCGCTGTTCTTTGGTTCCACACTGATCGATGCTGTTAGTTATGAAGGCGATACAGTTGCTCCTTACACTGAAGGCTCCGGAGCCGGTTTGGTGGATGATGCAGCCAGTGCCACGGAAGGCATTTCCCGCTGTGCCGACGGCTCGGATACCAATCAGAACAATGTCGATTTCAGCCTTCGTGAGATCACCCCTGGTGCGGCAAATGCCTGCAGCGTTGCCTTACCGCAAATTGTGATCAACGAGATCATGCAGAACCCGACTGTCGTATTGGATAGCGCGGGTGAATGGTTTGAGCTATATAACCCAGGCGCGAGTGATGTGGATATTAACGGATGGACCATTGCTGACGGCGGATCTGACAGCCATGTGATCAATAACGGCGGATCTTTGATCATACCTGCAGGCGGATACATCGTACTCGGAAATAACACAGACTCCGGCACAAATGGCGGCGCTGTAGTTAATTACAGTTATGGGGGTAGTTGGTTCCTAGCCAATGGCGATGACGAGGTAATCCTGTCTGACGATGCAATGAATGAGATTGACCGTGTCGAATACGATGGCGGACCGAACTTCCCTGACCCAACAGGAGCTTCCATGTCATTGGAAGATTCAACAGCGGATAACAATGTTGGAGCAAACTGGTGTCAATCTACGACTCCCTTTGGTGCTGGTGACTTGGGAACACCCGGAGATGAAAATACTTGTGTAGCACCAGTCACCCTTGTAAAGATCCATGAAGTGCAGGGCAGCGGCTCAGCAAGCCCGTTGGTTGGGCAGACGGTTGCAATCGAAGGTATCGTCGTCGGTGACTTCCAGGATAGTGTGGGTGCGAACGGCGACCTGAACGGTTTCTACGTTCAGGAAGAGGACGCCGATGCTGACGGTGATACTGCAACTTCAGAAGGCATCTTTGTATTCCAGGGAAGCAATCCCTCGGTCAACGTGGCGATCGGCGACCATGTCCGCGTTGAAGGCCCGGTCTCGGAGTTCAATGGTCTTACCGAGATCACTTCGTTCAGCGGTGTGTCAGTGATCAGCAGCGGCAACCCGCTCCCAACCGTTACAAATCTTTCCCTGCCCGCCGCATCCCCTGATGCATTTGAAGCATATGAGGGGATGTATGTCAGCTTCCCGCAGCCGCTCGTCATTTCGGAATATTTCAACTTTGACCGCTTTGGCGAGATCGTACTGACTTCCACACGCCACACCACACCCACGGCTGAGTTCGAGCCTGGTTCTCCGGGAGCGGCACAAGCTGCGTTGGATTATCTGCTCGACAAGATCACACTCGACGATGGGCGTTCGAGCCAGAACCCGGACCCGGCTATACATCCAAATGGATTTGATTTCGATCTGTCCAATCTGTTCCGCGGTGGCGACACAGTCGCTGGCGTGACAGGCGTCATGGATTACTCCTTCAACCTTTATCGCATCCAGCCGACCCAGGGCGCGACCTATACGAGCGTAAATCAACGCACGGCTTCGCCCGATGATGTAGGCGGCAATTTGAAGGTGGCCTCCTTCAATGTCTTGAACTACTTCACTACACTGGATAATGCCGGTCCAATTTGTGGTCCGTTGGCGAATCAGGATTGTCGGGGTGCCGATAATGCCACTGAATTTACACGCCAGCGCGATAAGATCATCGCAGCGCTCTCTGCTATCGACGCAGATGTGGTCGGCCTGATCGAAATCGAGAATCATGCTGGTGATGTGCCTGTTGCTAACCTGGTCAGCGGCCTCAACGATGCAGTTGGCGCCGGCACATACGCTTACGTTGCCACCGGCGCCATTGGTTCGGATGCGATCCGCGTCGCTTTCATCTACAAGCCTGCTTCTGTTTCATTGGTCGGGAACTACGCGATACTCGACTCGTCAATAGACAGCCGCTTCGACGATACCAAGAACCGCCCAACCCTCGCCCAAACCTTTGTGAATAATTCGACGGGCGGTGTATTAACCGTTGCTGTGAATCACCTTAAGTCCAAGGGCTCTGCCTGTGACGATGTCGGTGATCCAGACCTTGGTGATGGTGCAGGCAACTGTAACCTGACCCGTAAGGCCGCCGCCGAAGCGATGGTGGACTGGCTTGCCAGCGACCCGACTGGCAGTGGCGACGATGACTTCCTGATCATTGGTGATTTGAATTCCTACGATAAAGAGGATCCCATTGACGTACTCGTGGCTGGCGGTTTTACCGACATGATTTATGCCTACCATGGTGAACATGCCTATTCCTATGTGTTCGATGGACAGACAGGCTACCTAGATTACGCACTGGCGAGCGCTGATTTACTCGGTGAAGCAACTGGTATAACGGAATGGCATATCAACGCTGATGAAGCAGACCTGATCAACTACGATACATCCTTCAAGCAGACTGCTCAGGATGCGATCTATGCGCCGGATGCCTACCGCTCATCAGACCATGACCCAGTCATTGTTGGGCTGGAACTGACTACCGCAGCAGAGATCCATGAGTTGATCGATGATGTTCAGAAACTCGTTGACGATGGTGTGCTCAACGATGGACAGGGCAATGCCTTGTTCGCCAAGCTTGAGCATGCCCTTGAAAAATTAGAGGAAGGAAAACCTGGTGTTTCAGCCAACCAACTTGGTGCGTTCATCAACCAGGTTGAGGACTTTGTAAGCGAGGGCATCCTGACAGCCGATCAGGGCGATGTGCTTATACAATCTGCTTCACTCCTAGTCGATGCACTAAGCGACTAGAACAGTTGTTGTATACAGTTTAACCAAAAAGAGCCCCGCCGAAAATGGCGGGGCTCTTTTCTATAACTTGAGTATCATTTATGTATAGACTTGTGGGTTGACGCAGTGAGGCAGGCGCTCACCCTCCAACCCGGCGATCAGGTTCTTTGCCGCCAGCCAAGCCATGTTTCCCCGGGCGGTATAACTGGCGCTGGCGATGTGTGGGGCAATGACTAGGTTATCCAGCGTCAACAACGGGTGATCTTTCGGTAATGGTTCGGGATCGGTCACGTCCAACGCCGCCGCGAAGATG
>DATCYX010000502.1:0-5497 GCA_036526235.1 Anaerolineales bacterium
ACCGGAAAGCGCCTCGAGCTTCTCAACGCCTTCTTCAGCGTAATTCTCTCCTAAATGCCGTGCTCCAGATTGGATTACCGCTTGAACTCTTTCTAACGGCTGACCCTTGGTAACAACGACAAGGCACACATCATCAGCTAACCGGCCAACAGATTGAGCTGACCGGTTAATTCTCGCTAATACCATCTCGTAACGCTCTTGGATTATAGATGCCATGCCTTCCCTATAATCCAATCAATACCCCAAACCTGCCAGTTTGCCCTTTCTCTCCACGGTGAGAGTACCAATCCTGTGCTTCACATGCCGTACACACTCTTGCGACCTCGATCTGTCGCACACCGCTCTGCTCTAGGAGTAAACGGTTTGCCTCCCACAGGTCGAATTGTACTCGATCTTCACTCCCATTGGGTGAAACCAATAGTGTTTTTGCATCCGACCCAAATACATCGCGTACCTGCTTGGCTACCTCTGGTCCCACCTCGTAATGGTGCATACCAATGGATGGTCCAATCGCAGCCAGGATATCCCCAGGGTTCGAGTGATATTTGTCTTGCATGGCAACTATGGCTGCCTTGACCGTCTGTTTCACAGTTCCTATCCAACCGGCATGGGCTAGACCAGCCACTCTTCGATAGGGATCATACAAGAGAATTGGCACGCAATCTGCAAATCGCATGAACAAGGTCAAACCCACCCGATCAGTCAGTATGGCATCCGCTTTTTGGTGAGGGACATCTAACGGTCGCGGAGATTCTGCACACACCACTTCATCCCCATGTACCTGCCAGACATCGAACATGGTCTCCATTTTACGCCCAACAGCTCGGAAACTCCTGCGTCGATTTTCAAGGACACGAGATGGGTCATCCCCCACTAAGCCCCCCACATTGAGCGATTCCCATGGGTACGGGCTGACACCCCCTCGCCTGGCGAATACTGCGTGGACTAGGTTTGCATTATCTAAGTGATCGAAAGTGAAATAACGGATCTCTTCCGCCTGGTTAAGCCGCATATCGCATCTAATCCGTGGCAACTTCGCTTGGTGTCACTCGACTCTGAATCCGAAGGAACTTGCTCGCCATAATGCGGCGGGTTTCTGCCATCGCCATCTCGGTCATTGGATAACCGAACCAAGCGGTGGAGAATCCAAATAACCCACCAGTAAGCACGCGAAGGAAGGGGGTGCTCTCACGATATACATAGAAATTAAATGGAGGCTGGCTGAGCAACTGGCTAAAACCGTCAAGGCCAATCGGGAGGATACCAATCAGCAACCAAAGGAACCAGGGTAAGGCCGGAAAACGCCGCCCACTGATAGCATACAACAAGCCAAATAATAAAATACCACCCCATATTGAAACATCACGCTCGCACAAGGCAATTTTGTAACCGACTTTCTCATTGCCAATAAATTCTCTCGCCTTGATCAGATCATTCGCCGTGTTACCCTCGCCAAAACCTGTGGCTTGGGAATATGTCAATAACCCTTCAACGCCAGCCTCAGCTCGCGGATAAACACTTTGCTCGCCATATAAAAAGAAGGAACGGAACGACCATTGGTGACACATGGTGCCATAGACGCGATAAATTAGCCTCGCCGGTGTTTCAAAGCCAGTTTTCACCATCACTGGGGCCAAAAATGGCAATCCCAAGTAGATCAAGACAAAGATATTAAATATTGCCAGGTAATGGTTGCTCAACCAATAGGCAAAACTATCAGATTTTGTCCACACTTGGTTGTTTTGTACCAGTCGCTGGTAGTTAGGATCTTCCAAAGAGTCCAAATGCTGATGGCGATCTTGCGCCGCCATGAGTGTGATGCGCAAATCCTGAGGTTCGATCGGAGCGCGCAGCGTGTAGGGACCCACCTCGACCACAGGGACTTCAAATCCATACGCCCGGCGCAAATCCGGATTGCTATCCACATCAATCACAACCATCTCATGAGGAATCTCCGCTTGCAAAGCCACCAATTGTTCCTGCACCTGCTCGCAGAGATGGCAATCTTCTCGACTATAAAGCGTAACAGTAATCATTCTCCTACTCCAAACTCTAGAAGATAATCCGAGAGTTGGTCCGCATTAAGCGTACCAATATGCGTGTTGCGGATGATGCCCTCAGCGTCGACAAAATATGACGTTGGATAGCCACGTATCTGATACAGTTCCTGAATTGCGCCGCCAGGATCCAATAGCACTTCAAAAGTGAGCCCGATATCTTCAACAAATCGCGCTACTTTTAATTGGGGCTCATCGGCATTGATCGCCAAGACTTGGAACTGTCCAGGATATTTCTCATAGGATCTTTGGATAATTGGCATTTCGATGACGCAAGGAGCGCACCATGTAGCCCAAAAATTTAGTACTACCGGCTTGCCACGCAGCTGGCTCAGGCGGATTTGCTCGCCATTTAGATTCTCCAGCTCAAAATCTGGGGCGCGAGTATTGAGGGAGGCAATTGCCACTCCTTCATCACTACCTACATATTCGGCGACAACAGCTGCCAACGCAACCACTCCGAGCCAGATCAGCAGGCCGCTACCCAAATAAGCCCACACTCGGCCACGCTTGCCTGTTGACATCTCGTTACAAACCTAAATCCACGAAGAATCCAAAACGTGACAATAATTGGAAGGTTCCAAAAAACAGCATACCACCGACGATCACCAGGATCACGCCCATGACGATCTCTGCATAACGCATCACTTTTCCATAGCGGCGCAGGATGGTTGTCACCCAGCCAATGCCGAGTGCCGCCAACAGGAATGGGATTGCCAGTCCAGCTGAATAAGCCGATAGCATACTTACCCCATGCGCAATCGAACCACCGTTGATCGCGAAGGTCAATATCGCGCCGAGCACGGGACCAACGCATGGAGACCATCCCGCCGAGAAAAATACGCCCATCAACGCCGAGGCTGCATAACCTCGTCTTCGATCTGGGGTGGATTGGGGTCGCAGATCATACTCGAGGAATGGGATGCGGAAGATTCCGGTCATGTGCAATCCAAAGATGATCACGACTATTCCACCAATTTTAGCCACCCAGGTGCGTAAGTCGTACAATACCCCACCCAAGGCTGATGCCGCCACGCCTAAGAGAATAAAAACTACGCTAAAACCCAGTACAAAAGCCAACCCGTGGCTGAAAGTCACCCATCGACTTGGCGCTTCGGACTTTGCCGATGAGACCGTCCTGCCCCCTAAATACCCGACATAGGCCGGAACAAGCGAAAAAACACATGGTGAGAGAAATGATGCTAAACCAGCTAAGAACGCCAGCCCGAGAGTAATGTTCGAAATGACCATATTGGAAATTCAACTCCTAGCAAAATTATTTACCCCTCCAAAACCGTCACCTTGGTAGGAGGAATATCCGTGTCCTTACTATAAAGATCACCAGGGTCATAATAAACTGGTGGATGGGCCCAACGGAAAACCCATTTCGCGTCTTCAGGGGTTGCATTCACACAACCATGAGACATCAGTTCCCCACCAAAGTTATTATGCCAAAACGTAGCATGAACAGCCACACCATCGCCTGAAAAGAGCGTAGTCCAGCCGATGCCAGGCAAATCATACCCGGCTCCGGTGGTGCCGCCACTCATGTGGGCAGAGACTTGCTTGCGCCAGATGGTGTGCGTTCCGGTTGGCGTGGAGGAGTGCCCCAGTGGAGTACCATCGGGATCAAACTTTTTGCCACCAGATATCCGACAGTAGTACACTTCGGTTTTACCCTCATAGCATGCCAGGGTCTGATATTTTTCCTCCACATTTACAACGATATGTTTATCTTCGACCTCAGGGCTTATTGGTGCTACTTCGTCATGTGTCAATGGGCGAAATGCTTCTGCAGCCGCCCAAATCAAATCGCCATACCCGTAGCGCTCGTTCACCCGGTACCATACCTGCCCGCTCTCGTCACTCTTGACCTTATCGATCCATAAAACCTGACCGTAATATAATCTCAATGGCATACCAACCTCCAGCCGCGCCTTAAATCCAGGGCTGGCCGGGTTATTCTCCAAGACAATATCTACCCAGGGCACACTCACCTCCGCCCACATCCCCGGACCCAGGCTGGTTTCATGTATCGTTTGAAGGGGCTGGTTAGGAAGGTTGCGCACAGGCTGCAAATCCGACGCCCAAATGTACCCATCAATTGTCTCGACAAAGCGCTGTTTATAGCGATATGGATGGTACCCGGATACCTCGCGTAGCCAAGGTACCACCGCGTCGTCATAGATAACACCAACCGTCTGCGAATTGATGTCTGGACGAGCCTTAATCTCCACTTTTGTAAACGCACGCCCCAGCCGCTCATATTTTGGAAAATCTTGCAGGTAGGCGATTCGCCTGAGTGGGCGCAGGGCAAACCCACCCAAGCTTAGAGCGGCTAAATGGAGAAAATTGCGCCTGGTTATTGCTTCTTTACGCACGGGGTTAAGCATAATCGGAAAAGTTAAGAGGGTCAATAGAAGGAAATTACAACCACATTAATAAATGAGATAGGGTCAGGATAGAGTTTCTTACTTATCAGGTATATAAATTATGGATTGATGGCCAGACAAATGCGACGAGCAGATTAAAAATCAATATGCGACGCATCCAAGGATACGTCGCATATTAATTATATCTCGGTCTTAAAACCCTTCAAGCGTAGGCTGTTGCTTACCACAAATATGCTACTAAACGCCATAGCGCCGGCAGCCAACATGGGATTGAGTAGGCCAGCCGCTGCAGCAGGGATAAGAATTACGTTATAGAAAAAGGCCCAAAAAAGATTTTGCTTGATGGTGCGGAGTGTGCGTTGTGACAGCGAAATCGCTTTTGGAACGCCGCGCAGGTCACCGCTCATCAAAGTCACCGCAGCAGCAGCCATCGCCACATCGGTGCCGGTTCCAATAGCAATGCCCACATCGGCTTGAGCTAAGGCAGGTGCATCGTTGATTCCATCACCTACCATAGCTACAACCTCGCCGCTTTCCTGCAGTTTCTTTACCTCGGCAACCTTATCTCCAGGTAGCACCTCGGCCAACACGCGATCCACGCCCACTCGTCTGGCAATCGCCTCTGCGGTTTTTTGGTTATCACCAGTGATCATGGCAACCTTCAGATGCATTTGATGCAAGGCCTGGATTGCTTCCGGTGAGCCTTCTTTCACAGTGTCCGCTACACCGATCACCCCTCGCACCTCTCCATCCACCGCAACCAGCATGGCAGTCTTGGCTTCATCCTGTAGCCGAGTGACCTCAGTTTGTAGACCATTCAAAGCAATTCCGCGCCCTTCCATCATGCGCAAGTTACCGACCATTACGGTATGGCCATCTACCTCAGCTTGCACACCATTCCCCACCTCAGCACTGAAGGCATCGGCTGGGCTAAGCTTTAGAGACCGGTTATTTGCTTCTGCCCAGATTGCTTCACCTAAGGGGTGTTCACTTCCCTGTTCTACAGAAGCAGCCAGCCTAAGCATCTCTAACGAAGAAGACGTAAAA
>DATCYX010000503.1:0-4407 GCA_036526235.1 Anaerolineales bacterium
GAGAGCCAGTTTCGTCAATCTGTTTCAGCCCTTCATGTTCTCGTGCCCACCCAGTGATGGGGTATTGAAACCAGAATATTGTAGTTGATATTCTGGGACAAATGGCCTTATTCCGCTTAGATTTTACTGCATAAATATAGCGTCCCGTAACGCTTTCCGTAACGAGTTAGGGACGAAAGGATGTTAAAATAAGCCATACAAGATGAAAAATATCCATTTATCTTAGAAGTTACGCAGTTGGATACGTGGCAGGTATGTCCATCGCCGAGCAACTCATTTTTTAGGAGGAAATAAAGATGAAAAAAGTATTGAAATGGATTGGTATTGTTTTGGGCGGTCTGATCGGCCTGCTGGTGATCGCAGTCATCGGCCTGGCACTTTATGCTTCGTCGAAGTTCAAGCCCACCTATGTCAATCGTCCTCTCTATCAGATCACAGCCGATACCAGCCCAGAGGGTGTGGCGCGGGGTAAATATCTGATGGAAGAAGCCATGCTGTGCGCCGAGGCTTGCCACTCCCCTGAAGGCAAGCCTTTTCAAGGATACATCGAGGAGATCAGCGAGGGACCGATTCAGGTCCTATTTGCCGTGCCCAACCTGACCCCCGATGTGGAAACCGGTCTTGGGAGTTGGAGTGACGCCCAGATTGCCCGCGCCATCCGCGAAGGTGTGGACAAAGACGGTGTTGGGCTGGTGGTGATGCCAGCTTACAACTACAAGGCTTTGAGCGATGCTGACGTGGCGGCGATTATCGGTTACTTGCGCAATTTGGAGCCGGTGCACCACGAGATCCCACCTATCTCCGCCAACATCGTCGCCAAGGTGATGATGGCGATGGGCGCTTTTGGCCCCAGTTCAGTTGGCGAGCCGATTACAGCCCCAAAGGATACCCCTCCGGCTGGCACGCCTGAATACGGCCAATATATGCTTGCCTTGGGCGCCTGCTCAGACTGCCACAAACAGAATTTGGCAGGTGGTCCTATTCCCTTTGCCGAAGAAGGTATGCCATGGTCTGCTAATCTGACCCCAGCGGGCGAGATTGCCAATTGGAGCGAGGCTGATTTTATTGCCGCTGTGAGTGAAGGGCGCCATCCAGGCGGGGGCAATCTCCATGATGAGATGCCGCGCTATAAAATGAACGATGAAGACTTGAAAGCTATCTTCATGTATCTAAAAACCATCCCGCCAGCGCAACCAGAGAAGTAGTTAACAGCTACCAGGGGGTTGGGGATTTGCTTCCCCAACCCTTCTGGGACAACTACAGGAGACAAGAGGTAAAAATGTTGGGGCATAATTTGCGCCAGATCGCCGTCCGCAGTGCCTTGGTTACTGCGCTGTTTTTATTTGGCGGTTTTCTATTGGGCTTTGCGGCTGCGATAGGGTTTAGCCAGCTGCCTATGCACGTGCCCGACTCGCTGCAGATGCTTGTCGCTATGGCGATTATACTGAGTGTCCTGTTTGTCGCTGGTGCAGCCTGGGGTCGAGCCATGGCGCGCCTCAGTGGATTCGCTGAGACGCGGCGTATGGCAAAGGCGGGTGCGGTGAGTTTTGGTCCGGCGCTGGTCTTGAGTGCATTGGTCTTGTCCTCCCTGGAAGTCGCCATTATCGAGCGCGGAGGCGGCACATCGCTACCAATCCATGTTGTCTTCACCATCCTCTTTGTGCCGGCGGTCTTCATTGTAGCCGGCGTGGGAGGTTTGGCTTTGGGTATTGCCCAGGGCGATTGGCGATTTGCGTGGCGCTGCGCATTGAGCAGTGGACTTGCCGGAAGCGCGGCCTTCTTGCTAGTAAACCTGGGGATGGACCGGCTCGGCTGGCGGGTGGGCGCACCCGGCGCGGCAGAGCGGGCTACCATGCTGACGGTGATGATGGCTGGCAGTCTTGGCGCAGCGCTGGCGGGCGGTGGAGCCATCGGAGGCATGCTGGGTAAAAATGCTCTCCGCGGTGTTTCCATCGCGCTTGAAGTTGATCAGTATAATTGACCGGGACGGTTAATAACAACTAGATGGTGGTAGAAAACTATTCTATGAGGTGAAAAGTGAAAATCAGGCTTGGGAAATTATTTCAATGGATCGGGACCCTTTTAATCGTATTATTGGGATTAGCCTTGCTGGCCTTGCTTGCCCTGTACTACACCAGCAATCAAAAACTGAACAAGACCTACGAAGTTTCGTTTGAACCGTTGGAAATTCCAATGGATCCAGAGACCATCGAGCGCGGGCGCCGTATTGTGACGACTCGAGGTGGGTGCATCGAATGCCACGGGGGTAATTTCGCTGGGGATGTCATCGATCAAGGCTTTTTAATGGCCAGGCTGGTTGTCCCCAACTTGACCCCTGGCAAGGGTGGTGTTGGCGCGAGCTTTACCGATGACGATTGGGTACGCGCTATCCGTTACGGTATAGATTCCGATGGCACGTCTGTAATCATCATGCCCTCCGATTATTTCAATGTCCTCAGCGACGCTGACCTGGCTGCGATCATTGCCTACCTGCGCAGTTTGCCACCCGTAGACACAAATTACCCAAAAATCCGCTTGGGGCCGATGGGTCGCTGGATTGTGTTACAAGAACCTCATTTATTGCCGGCCAGCGTGATCGACCACAGCGCCCCGCGCCCTCCCGATCCGGTACCCGGTGTAACCATCGAGTACGGAAAATACCTCTCCAAAATTTGCACGGCCTGCCATGCTGAAAATCTGGCTGGCGGAGAAGAGCCGGGTGAGGGGCTCAACCTCACCCCTGCTGGCGACCTGGGCGAGTGGAGCGAGGCGCAATATATCCGCGCCATGCGCACCGGCGTGACCCCTTCCGGTAAGCAGCTCGACCCGGAATTAATGCCCTGGAAATCTTTGGGGCAGATGAGCGACGACGAGCTCAAAGCCATCTGGCTATATTTGCAGACTGTGCCGCCTGTGGAGAATCTGCCGCAGCCAACATCTTCTCCGTGATGAATAGGGTTTATCGATGAATGTTGGAAATCAAACAGAACAGCCCCTCGGTCTGAGTCGGAGACTATCTTTCGCCCGTCTCGTCTGGATGTTTATTTTCCTGCTGATTCCCACGCTGTTTCTGGTGGGCAGTCCTAGCAGGCTGGAGTATTTCACCCGCTTTGCGGACCAGCGATCGCTCTATATGCTGGGGATGGATGCTTCGACTTATGGTCTGCTGGCGGTCGTTCTTGATTTGATCTTCATCCTGGCGCACCACACCATTGCCTTGGTGATCTTCCTGCGCCGTAATGATGACGGTATGGCGCTCCTGGTGTCCCTTGCCCTGATCGCCAATGGTGCCATGATCCCGTTGGCATTGACATACAGCCAATTGCAGGCTAATCCAATCGTGCACGGTCTGGTAAACCTGGTCATCTACCTTAGCCTGGTCTCTTCTATCCTGTTGCTGTATGCGTTTCCAGATGGGCGGTTTAGGCCTGATTGGACTCGCTGGATGGCGATCCTGTGGGCGCTGCTATGCTTGCCGGCCATCTTCGCCCCAGAGCTTCCCATCAGTCTAACCAGCTGGCCTACCCCACTACAGGTCATTGTTCTACTCAGCGTGTCTGGTACGGGGGTTTTTGCCCAGGTATATCGCTATCTAAATGTCTCCAGCCCGCTCCAGCAGCAGCAGGCGAAGTGGGCAGTTTTCGGCCTTACCGCAGCCAGCTTGGGGCCGTTTGTCTATTTCCTCGCCTTCGTCATCTTGCCCATACTGGGTCAGCAGTCTGTGTCTAATATGCTTTACCAGAGGATGGGATCTTCGTTTTTCTCTTTCTCGTATGTCACGCGTCTGATCAATTCGGCCGGGTTTAACCTGTTCGCCATGGTCTTTCCGCTGTCTTTTGCCATTGCCATCTTGCGTTACCGGCTGTGGGATATCGATATCCTGATCAACCGGGCGCTGGTCTACACAGCCCTCTCGGGCACCTTGCTTACCTTTTATCTGGGCAGTGTGGTATTGCTGGAGAGCATCCTGCGGCCTATCATCGGTGCGGGCAGCAACCAGCTTGTCACGGTCATCTCCACCCTGGTGATTGCGGCTTCTTTTGCCCCACTCCGGCGCAGGGTACAAAACTTGATTGACCGCCGCTTCTATCGCAGTCGCTATAACGCCGCTCGCACGATCGAGAACTTCGGCGTTGGGTTGCGGGAAGAGGTGGATTTGAGCACTTTGAGTGAGCGGTTGGTAGCGGTTGTTGATGAAACCATGCAGCCAGAATTTGTTAACCTGTGGATGCGCAAGGGTGAGGGAAAATGAGCGCATTGTGGGCGACGATCCTCAAGGAGCGTAACCGGGCTTCGATCCGGGTGGCCGAAAAAACCGGGATGGCCTTCGAGAAGGAAGGTCGCGACGAACTGGGGCCTTTTCATTTGTATGCAATCAACCAGTTGGAGCGCACAAATTGACAAAAG
>DATCYX010000504.1:0-2881 GCA_036526235.1 Anaerolineales bacterium
CCCCGACCGCGGCATAGTATACTTGATCGCGCAATCCTGCTGGCAGCTCGCTTCGCAAGATATCCGGCAAGATCGTCAGGTCGCCATTGGCGTCGGTTTCCAGACCTTTGGTGATGGCGATGATGGATTGTCCGGCTTGTAAATGCGGGGCTAGGGCATTCCCAATCCAATGTGCGCCCAGAGAGTTGACGCCGCTCACGATGATCTCAACGCCTTCCAACGCATTGCCAATCTCTTCGATGAAAAAAGACCGCACCTCTTTAGGGAGCGCTCTCTTCAGGGTAGGGTGGAAGTGGTTTTCTTTGCAGCTCTGGATGATCTCCCCATCCAGGTGGGTGCCCACCAGGCGAACGTTATGCCCATTGTCTGCCAGCGGATATGCTGTTGCAGTTCCCATCATGCCTGCCCCCACGATCGCAATGTCCATCCATTTTCCTCCGAAACGAGATCAGATTGAAGACCAAGCTGCTGGTGATACGACTGCGCAGATATGTAACCTTTCGGACGGCAGGCGCCTAACGCTTTGTAAGATTCTATCAGATTCAACGCATGATCGCTCAGACCTAGAAAGTCTGCTCCCGGCCGAAAGCTTGATACATTTAGTCTATTCTCCGCAAACGTGCATTGGAAACCATCTTGCCATTACGGGGTTATAAATGACAGATACGTCTAATGAGGAAGAAACGAGTGTATTTCTTCGATAGCACCATTATTGATGGCTTATTTGATTGCCAGGTTAAGCCAAATTCGCGTTTGCCTTATCATGAAGTTATGCTAAAATCGATTTAACTTACATACTGCAAGATAGTTTTTATTCCATACTGTAATAATAAATATCTTATGCAGACCTCTCATACGATCACAACGACAGAGATGCTCAAAATCAAGCCTCCAGCTATCCTGGAGTTGATCCGTTGGGAGTGTTCGAAATCCCGAAAAGCAATTACCAGAGACCTCGACCTGAGACTGCCAGCTGTCAAGCAACATGTTGTCTTGCCCATCGAGGGTGATCTGGTTCGCCCTCACGCGTCTACGGAACATTGCGGCGGGCGGTATAACGCTCTTGGAGACTGATTTCCATGAGCATGCAGTCATCGGCGTCGATGTGCAGAAGTTATCGTTAATCAGATCATGCTTCCTGCCATCATGCAAAAATTGGGCTGGCTGATCATCAGCATATAGAGCGGCGTGCCCCGATTGACGGTTTCTAAATCTCGAAGGAGGTGGAGAGCGAAAAGACTTCAACAGTTTCATTCATCCCTAATATCGAATCCTCTTTTATAGAATCACTGGAAAGGAGCCTGTGAAATGGAAGCAACAAAAAGCAAAAAAAGTTGGGCGGACCGTTTGGCCGAATCCATGGAGGTGATGGCGCCCTTATTTGATCAACCCCACCTGGCCTCCATACGCGATGGGTTCGTGGCTTTAATGCCGCTCATCATCATCGGCGCCGTCGTGCTGATCGTCCTGCAATTTCCGTGCAGCCTGCAGGAAGGTTCAGAATGCTACCTGGGTGACACGCCTTTCTTTACCCAGGCTGCAGAAGGGCAGATGAGCCTCGCAGACAAGCTGTGGGTGCCTTTCAATATCACCTTCGGTCTCTTGTCTGTCTACGTAACCCTGTCTATCTCCTATGCCTTAGCACGCCGCAGGGGACTAGATCCGGTGATGCCTTTGATTTTCGCCTTCTTGTCGTTCCTGTTGATGGCCAGCCCGCAGGTGGCGGGCGGCGAGCCAGCGACCTACCTGGATAACTCAGGCCTGTTCACCGCCATCCTAGTCTCGGTGGTGACGATTGAAGTGTATCGCTTCTTCATTCAGCGAAACCTGGTCATCACCATGCCGGCTGGTGTGCCACCAGCCATTGCAAATGCCTTCGCCGCCCTCGTTCCAGGGGCTGTCATCATATTCGGCTGGTGGTTCATCCGTTTCCTGCTGAACATCGATATCGCCGAAGGGCTGTTCCAGGTCTTGTCCAAGGTTGTGCCAGCCGCGTCGACATATGTGGCCGTGGCCATCGCAGAGACCTTCCATGGATTCCTGTGGACGATGGGCATTCATGGTGACTTGACCATCGGCATCGCGCTGGAGCCGGTATGGACAGCCAATCTGGCAGCCAATGCGCAGGCCGTCGCTGCTGGCCAGGCGCCGACAGCAATTTACACCAGTCTATTCCGCTCCTATGTGGTGCCCGGCGGCTCGGGCGCTACATTGCCCCTGGCGTTCTACTTCATCCGCTCTAAAGCGCCGCGCCTGCGCCGCGTAGGCTGGCTGGGGATCTGGCCTGGTATCTTCAATATCAACGAGCCGATCACCTTCGGCGCACCGGTGATCTTCAACCCGGTGCTGGCGATCCCCTTTATCATCATTACGTTCCTCAACGCCACCATCGCCTACCTGGCGCATACACTCAACCTGGTGACGCCCACTTACATCGCAGCCCCGTGGACTCTGCCGTCACCTATCTTGATGTTTATGGCCACCGGCTTCGATTGGCGGGCAAGCGTCTTGGTGATCATCACCGAATTCGTCTTGCCTGGTATCATCTGGTGGCCGGCTTTCAAAGCCTGGGAGCGCCAGGTTCTGGAGAAGGAAGTGGTTCCTTCAGAAGCAGCGCCTGCAGCCGCGCCAGCCACGGCTTGAATTCCGTAAAAACAGCCAATTTTGGGGGGATGTGGGCAGCCGCATCCCCCTTGATGCCTAGAAGATATTCATGAAATTGACCTTCATCGGTGCCGGTGGTGTCCGCACGCCACTGGTGATCCAGAGCATTCTGGATTACCAGGAACGCCTGCCGCTCACCCAGGTCTGCCTGATGGATATTGACGCCGAGAGGCTCGACCTGATGCGTCTGGCGAGCAAGTCCAGGCTGGCCAGTGGC
>DATCYX010000505.1:0-3830 GCA_036526235.1 Anaerolineales bacterium
TGTTAGCCCGGTGGGGGCGGTTACCGACGGCGAGCTGGATGGAGATGACCATCCGATGGTGGTATTGCTGCTGATGGAAGTCGGCGGTGAGCCCATGTACCGCTGCAGTGGGACATTGCTCTCCCCAACCGTGCTCTTGACAGCCGGACATTGCACCAGTAACTACCCAGACGACCCATATACCGGCATGCGCGTCTTCACCGAATCAGATGTCGATGGCGGTACAGGTATAACCAATAGCTATCCGACTTGTGATCTCGGAAATTGCGTTGAAGCAGTTTCATGGGCTGCTCACCCCCTGTATGAGACTGCGCCCTTCTACTTCCACGATGTGGGTGTGGTGATCTTGGAAGAACCAGGCGTAATATTGGATGAGTATGGCTCGCTTCCCGAAGTAGACCAACTCGATGCCTATAAGACCAGACGCGGCCTGAATCCTGTAAGCTTTACCTCCGTCGGTTACGGCCGGCAAGAGAGCTACCCGACTCCAGCCATGTTCCTGGCCAACAACACGAGAACGCGCTACGTAGCGTACCCGCGACTGATCCAGATTAATGTGCCGGGCTTTACGGGCGATTTCTCATTACTGCTGTCCAATAACGCCAATACTGGCGGGACATGCTTCGGTGACTCGGGCGGACCCAATTTCCTGTATGACAGCAATGTGGTTGCCGGGATTACGTCATTCGGGATGAATGGCGCATGCGGCGGCACGGGTGGGGTATACCGCACCGACAAACAAGATGTGCAAGATTTTATTAATTCCTACCTGAATCCGTAAATTTATAGTTACAACAAAGCATTAGATAACGTCCCGCAGGTTCCGAACCTGCGGGACGTTACTAGTCCCACACAAATTTCATGATCCGCTCGTTCTCTTGATCATTTTCTGGATAGCTTAGAACAAAGTGTTGGTAGGACCCAGGTGTATGGAAGCGCTCGCTGATGAAAGAGTCATCCTTTAATACCCCCTTCCTACGCCCAATCCACTCCAAATAATTTGAATAAGGCCAATCCTCGGGGTTAGATACCAGGTTTGCCTTGACCGGGTTCCAGTGAATGTACCGGCAGAGGTGGACCAAATACTCTTCTCGATCAATCCAAACATGCCGAAACCGACCTTCAAACAGGGTTCCGCTGCGATCCTGCTGTCTATTCACAGCCTGAACATAGGCATTAAACAGCACATTGATAAATTTTGATAATGGCTCTTCCGTTTCTTGTCGTAGCAGAAAGTGATAATGGTTTGGCATCAGGCAATAGGCGATAACGCCAGCCCCATAGTTCCGATGGTAACGCGCAACCAATTTGAGCAGAAATTCATAATTGCCAGGATTGAAGAAAAGCCGCCCTTTCCCAGCCCCGCGATTGTAGATGTGGTAATACTGACCTGAGGCGAAAATATCCTGTCGATAGGGCATCAGCAGTTTTAATCAAACCTCCCGCAGGTCAAAGACCTGCGGGACGTTTTCGATCAGAACAATCTCAGCGCTGCCTGGGCCGCCCAGGCGAATATCGGCGCGGCGAAGATGCTCAGCACCACCGTCGCCACGGCAGCCCCTCCGGCGGTCAGGTTGAGCCACGGCTCGCTGTGCACCTGCGGCTCGCCTTCCTTCATATACATGATCACTACAACCCGCAGGTAGTAGTAGGCCGAGACCAGGGAGGTCAGCACGCCGATCAGCGCCAGGCCGATGAAGCCCCCTTCGATGGCCGTGCGGAACAGGTAAAACTTGCCCAAGAAGCCCAGGGTGGGCGGCACGCCGGTAAAGCTGAGCATGAAAATGACCATGGCCGCCGCCAATCCCGGATATTTGCGCCCCAGGCCAGCGTAATCATCCAGCGCCAGCCCTTTTTGCTCGACGGTCTCCAGGGCGATCACCACCGCCCAGGCGCCAAAATTAGCTAAACCGTAGCCCAGCAAATAAAAGAGGGCTGAAGCCACCGCGTCTGGGGCGACCTTTCCGTTCCCATAGGAGACAATGGCCATCAGGATATAGCCGGCGTGGGCGATGCTGGAGTAAGCCAGCAGGCGCTTGATATTGCCCTGGGCGATAGCAACCACGTTGCCCAGGATCATGGTCAGCGCCGCCAGCGCCCACAGGATGGGGGTCAGGTCAGCCACCAGACTGGGAAAAGCCGTCACGAATACGCGCATCAGCGCGGCGAAGCCGCCAGCCTTGGCGCCAATCGCCATGAAAGCCGTCACTGTGCTGGGCGCGCCCTGGTACACATCTGGCGTCCACATGTGGAAGGGCACCGCCGCCACCTTGAAGCCCAGCCCGATCAAGATCAGGGCTGCGCCGGTGCCCAGCAAGGTCAGGTTGGCAGAGCCGATCTTGACCGCAGCCACCACTTGCTCTAGCGAGGTGGTACCCGTCGCCCCGAAGACCAGCGCCACGCCATACACCACAAAACCCCCGGCGAAGGCGCCCAGCAGGAAGTATTTCAGGGCTGCCTCTTCCGAATCCGGCCTGGGGCGGGCGAAGCCCGCCAGCACATACAGCGGGATGGAGAGCAGCTCCAGCGCCAGGAAGACTACGATCAGGTCGGCGGCGATCGCCATCAGCATCATGCCGCTGATAGAGAAGAGCAGCAGGATGTAATACTCACTGCGGTCGATCCCCAGCCGCTTAAGGTAGTCGTAAGACAGGGCGATGCCCACCAAGCCGCTGCCCAAAAATAGAGCAGACAGGAATACGGCGAATCCATCCACCACCACCATGCCGTTGAAGGCTACGGTCTGGGGCTTTACCTGTACAATCAAAATGACCAGGGTGACCAGCAGGCCCAGCGCCGCCAGCAAGACGGTCCAGACTTTGCGGTCTTCAGGGATGAACAGGTCGGCCAGGATGAGCAGCGTGGCCCACGAGACCAGCACAATCAACGGCAAGACAACGAGAAAATCGAAAGCGGTCATAGACTTCCTTTTAATTGATGCAGTGCAATATGCCTCTCAGGGTATCGTCACACACATCTCTAGGGCATTGCCAGCGCAGCCGTCTGCAGCGCGCTGACCAGATTATCCACCGCCGGGGCCATCAGCCCGAAAAACGGCTTGGGATACAGGCCAATCCAGAAGATAAAGACCAACAGCGGCACCAGGGTGGCGATCTCACGCCAGTTGAGGTCTTTGAGAGAGCGATTCTCGTCTTTGTCCAGCGGGCCGAGGAACATCTTCTGGAACATGAAGAGCATATACACAGCTGCCAGGATGACGCCAGCCGCAGCCAAGCCGGCATATAGCACCGAGTTCAACGAGCCGCTTTGCCCAGCGTCCCATGCGCCCAGCAGGATGGTGAACTCGCCGACAAACCCATTCAGGCCGGGCAAGCCCATAGATGACAGAGTCACCACCAGGGTCATGGCGCCGTAGATGGGCATGACCTTCCACAGCCCGCCGAAGGCGTCCATATCCCGCGTGTGGCGGCGTTCGTAGATCATACCGACGATAATAAACAGCGCCCCGGTGCTCAGGCCGTGGTTGATCATCTGCAGGATGCCACCCTGGATGCCCTGCGGGTTGAGCGCAAATAAACCCAACATGACGAAACCCAGGTGGCTGACCGAGGAGTACGCCACCAGTTTCTTCACGTCTTGCTGGGCGTAAGAGACCGCCGCCCCGTACAAGATGCCGATCACCGCCAGCAGCGCCATCCAGGGCGCCAGTTGCACAGCCGCGGCGGGGAAGAGCGGCAGGTTGAAACGCAGGAAACCGTAGGTGCCCATCTTTAGCAGCACGCCTGCCAGGATGACCGAGCCAGCCGTGGGCGCTTCAACGTGGGCGTCGGGCAGCCAGGAATGCAGCGGCCACATGGGCACCTTGATGG
>DATCYX010000506.1:0-3499 GCA_036526235.1 Anaerolineales bacterium
GTAGCAGCAAGGTCCTCCGTGGCGGTGGGCTCTAGCGTTGGGGTGTCGGTAGGTATCGGAGTGTCGGTTGGTGCCGGTGTATCTGTTGGAATCGGCGTATCTGTGGGGAGGGGTGTGTCAGTTGCCGCAGGCAATGTTGTGGACGTAGGGTCTGCTTGAATTGTTGAGACCTGGCAGGCGTATAGTCCCAATAGCAGCATAAGACCAAAGACGGCTATGCCTGTACCCCGCCCAAATTTGATTTGGATCATGCCCATGGTAGACCTCCTCTACGTTCATAGAATCAAAGTTTCAAAAGGAAGACAAATACATATGAACATTCAGTCGATAACAGTATGAAGCTTGCTGAATCGCAGACATCACCTCCTTTCACCTCACCCAGAAGATGACCGATAAACATCCCACCCAAGTACTAGATAAGGTCGCGCAGCTTAATATATTCCGCCAGCGATGGAACAAAGATGTATGGTCTCCCCCAATATTCGTAGAACTAAGCCTGTGACCTTTTTAAATTATACAGAAAGATATATGCGATGTAAAGCATTTTCGGTTGAAATGGGAAATGCGAAAAAAACAATGTCAACCCTTTAGCACCCCAGCCAGGATGCCGCGTATGAAGTAACGACCCAGGAACAGGAAAATCATCAGGGGCACGGCGACGGTTAAAAGAGAAGCAGCCATTTGCAGGTTGTATGGTGAAATCGTGCTCCCTTGGGTCATCGCCATGGCAACTTGGGCGGTCTGCGTTTTTGGAGTGCTCAGCGTCAAAAATATGAAATGATCTTGACATAGAACAAACGTTCGTGTATATTTAACTGCAGAGACTGATACAGATCTTTTGTCGTTCTATTCGATATAAATAATCGATGCAATCAGGATTAGTTTTGAGACAATTCACATTAAGTGAGATCACAAGGAGACCTGAAGAATGAAATACCTGTCTCCAGCACAGCAAGCTGATTTTCGTAATAAAGTGTGGGATATCGTTCGCCAGGTCCCTGGGGGTAGAGTAATCACCTATGGGAATATCGCCGCGCTTATCCCTCCTCCGAAGGGTATGGATCCAAAGGATTACGCCGCCTGGTCTGCCCGCTGGGTGGGTGGAGCTATGGCAGCTTGCCCAGAAGATGTCCCCTGGCAACGGGTGATCAATTCTCAAGGCAAAATCAGCCTGCGCCCCTCAAGCAGTGCCTTGCAGCAGCGCCAGTTATTGGAAGCTGAAGGTGTTGTATTCGATTCACGCGACCGTGTTGATTTGAAGATATTTGGGTGGGCTGGGTCACCCGAAGAATAACTTCAAGCCTATTGGTTGGTATTTCCAGGAGATGGATGACATGACAACACCATTTCGAATAGATCCTCGTATTAGAGCCTATGGCAAGGCGCGCATCGATGTCACTCGGCGTGCGCGCGATGAGCGTGAGTGGCAGACGCAGTGGCGAGAGCCTCGCTACCCATTCCCGTTTAGTTGGGAAGGCGGTTGGAGGCATTGCATCCAATATACTGTTGACGATTTCGCCGCTGAAATCGGTTTCTACATTGACGTACTAGGATTTCCAGTCAATGCCTTCTCCCCCTCCTATGCCCAATTTACCAGCCCGGATCAAGCTTTTTTCTTTGCTGTGGCCGCTATCCAGGAAGGTGCTCAGAGCACGCCGTTCGATTCGCTCCGCATGCAGTTCATGGTGGAAGACTTGCCCGCTACGATCGAGGAGTTGGAGAAGCGAAACATCAGCTTTGAGCGCAAACCGGAATCGGATGAAGTTTTTCCTGCCATTGCCATTTTGCGTTCTCCACACGGCATCGGGATCGAATTATGGGGTGTGGTTCGTGATCAGCCACGTGATGCCACCCATGAGATGAGCGAAGAGGAAGATACTGCCGATTTTTGGGCGGATGATGATGAGGTGGAAGACGAAGTAGATGAACAGGAAGCAGATGATACCCAGGATGATGCGGAACAGCCATCCTATGAGGGTATTGGCGATGGTGAATTAGTAGATGAGCCAGTGTATGTGGATGAGGATGAGGCAGGACAAAAGGAGCCTCTTCACCCAATAGCTGCTAATCCGACAGATGGATCATCTCGTTCCATCCCATCCTTGCCTCGGGCAGTCATTCGCCGTACGGAAGACCTGCTCAAAGGCGGCGTTCAATTTCCAGTTCGAAAGGTGCGTGGGAATGGCTTCCGTAATCAAAAGCTACTTGACGTGAATGGCGACCCAGGAGAGTAGTAGCATCGTCAAGTAATTTCAAAATGATATATATCCAGACAGCCGCTCGGGAGAACCGGGCGGCTGATGGAATCCCAGCACTTCAGCATTAGAGGTAGAATCAAGTTTCGATAGGAGGCTCCCCACCCATGAAATTAGACTTTCATCCCGTCACCCCCGACCGCTGGTCTGACCTGGAGACCCTGTTCGGGCCAAGGGGTGCCACTGGAGGTTGCTGGTGCATGTACTGGCGCTTGAAGCGCTCTGAATTCGAGCAAATGAAGGGCGAGGGAAACCGCCAAGCCATGAAGTCCATAGTGGACTCGGGCGAAATACCCGGTCTGCTAGCCTACCATGATGGTCAGCCGGTGGGCTGGATCTCTGTTGCGCCGCGCCCTGCATTTTCCGCCCTGGAACGCTCGCGCATCCTCAAGCCGGTAGATGAAAGGCCAGTCTGGTCGGTTGTATGTTTCTTTGTGAAAAAATCCTTCCGCCGCAAAGGCGTGACGGTGGAATTGCTGCAGGCAGCTGTTGAATACGCCCGCCAGCATGGAGCGCAAATTGTTGAGGGCTATCCTGTGGAGCCTCGACAGGGACAGTCGCCAGACCCCTTTGTCTATACGGGTTTAGCCTCCGCCTTCCTTCAGGCGGGTTTTGAGGAAGTGTTACGCCGTTCGGAAACCCGTCCGATTATGCGCAGGGTTATTGGTGGTTAATCTGCTCGATTATTAAACGGATACAGCTCTATTCCTTATTTGGAGATTTGTATTATGCTAAATCGTTGCTCTTGGGCAGGGTCGGACCCGCTCTACGTTGCCTACCATGATCAAGAGTGGGGCGTGCCAGTGCATGACGATCATCTGCTCTTCGAGTTCCTCATTCTTGAGGGCATGCAAGCCGGCTTAAGCTGGGCTATCATACTAAAAAAGCGTGATAACTTCCGACGCGCCTTTGATGGCTTTGACCCCCAGCGGGTGGCGCAGTATGGCGATGAGAAGGTCGCTGCCTTGCTTGCAGACCCCGGCATTGTGCGCAACCGGCTGAAGATCTCTGCCGCAATCCGGAACGCGCGCGCTTTCCTGGAGATTAAAAGTGAGAATGGCAGTTTCGATGCCTATATCTGGCAGTTCGTTGGAGGAAAACCCAAGGTCAATGCCTGGCGAAACCTGACAGAGATTCCCGCCAGTACGCCCGAGTCAGACGCAATGAGTAAAGACCTGGCGCGTCGCGGCTTCAAGTTCGTCGGTTCGACCATCTGCTATGCTTTCATGCAAGCCGTAGGTATG
>DATCYX010000507.1:0-3404 GCA_036526235.1 Anaerolineales bacterium
GCGCCAACCACCATCCAGGGGGCGGATAACAATGGTTCCGGCGTAGCGATACTTCTCCACCTGGCGGAGGTTTTTGCTAATGAGAATCCCTTGCCCTACACGCTTGTATTTGCCTTCACCGATGCAGAAGAGTATGGCATGATCGGCAGCCGGCGCTATGTCGAGACACATCCAAATCTACAGCAAATCATCGCAGGAATCTCGTTGGATAACCTGGGAAGAACCTATTACGATGGTGTGAAAATGGAGCTGGTCGGGCAATATGACGGCTATGGAGCCCTCTGGCTGGCATTGACCGCCCGAGAAGCAGCGAGGGCGGCTGGCTTGTGGGACGTGTATCTGCGATCTACCTTCGACCAGGTGACGGACCAGGCAGCACCGGTTTCGTTAATGGATCAGGGTCCCCTGGTTGCCGCGAGTATTCCAGCTATTGGCTTCGCGGGCCATTTCCCGGTATCGTACGCGGATGAAAATTACCGATTATGGCACGACCCAGATGATACATTGGACTATCAGTCCGCTAACGTATTGGGTAAATCCGGATTAACCGCCGAAGCGTTAATCCGTCAATTGCTTTCGATGGATAAGTTCCCCAAAGCATTTAGCCCATATTTATATTTTGACTCTAGCGGACAGGTGTTGCAAGGCCTGCCCTTGTGGTTGATCTTCTGTGGATTTGTGATCATCTTTTTTCTCGGGAGTGTGTTGGGAGGGAAAACTTCAATTCAGGAAAAGCTCCTGGGTTGGCGCTTCGCCCTTCCCCATTTCTTAGGATTGTGGATGCCTCTCCTGGCTTCCATCATTCTTCTGTATGTGTTTGTGTGGGTGGGGTTAATGGATCGCTACCATGCTTATCCCGCCACGACCAAGGACCCGGCGTTGCTCCATCCGCGCTGGCCAGCAGTGATTCTATTCCTCCTGGGTCTGGGTGTATTCTTCTACTTGGGGCGGAGGCTTGTTCGAGGTTATGTAAATTCAACGAAGCACGCCACGCATATTCAGATTAAGAGCCTGTCCATGTTCATCATCGGCCTATCGGGAGTGTACGTATTATGGCTTAATCCATTCGCCCTGCTCTTTTTTGTCCCCTTGCTCTTCTGGTTGCTGATCGCTGGCAGAAGAGGGGTGGGCAAAATATTAGATCTTCTGCTTTTCTTATTGGGTGGATTGGTGGTTTATGCCTTGATCTATGTGTTCGGCTTTATCACCCTGAGGTATAACCTGGCATTTCTCTGGTTTATGATGAACATGTTCTCTATAAGGATGATCAGTTTCCCAACCGCAGCCATGATTACCGCCATCTTTGGTGCTGGGTTGGCACTGGTGATAAATCCAGCAATAGATAGAGGGAGGTCAAAATGAGGGGATATGAGATCGAACACTACGCCAGCCCGGCCATGTGCCAGGTTGACTTTGAACTGCTAAAGGAATTTGAAAACGGCCTGAATATCGCCTCGCCTAAACACAGCTACATCCCGTGCAAGGTTCTGGGTTATGGCGAAATCAGCACTGTGCTCCAAATCCAAGACGACTCAATGCGAAACCTGGCATTTAAGCGCATGTCGATATTTGATTCAACAGAAGAGTTACGAAAGTATCTTGAACTTTATCTGGAATATACCCGCATATTAGAGGATGATCTCGGAGTGTGTCTCCTTCCGCATGGTCATGCAGCCTTCAAGAATGCATCAGGTCGTCAAATCTTTTACATCATCCAATTGGAGGTTCCACCCGCCTCAATCGCAAATAAGGCTATTCATTATCTCTCACCCGCTGAGACGAAGCTCTTAATTCGGGCGATTCTGCGGGAGCTGCACAAAGTCTGGGAATTCAACCTGGATAACCAGGAACGGCAAATTGCCATTGATGGTCAGATCTCAAACTGGTCGATAGCAAATTTTGATGAGGATAATCCTCGCCTGGAAGAGAAATTTACCCTGCATTATTTCGATACAAGCACGCCCTTCTTGAGAATCCAAGGGGTCGAGCAGTTGAACCCAGAGTTATTCCTTCGGGCTGCCCCCTCATTCCTGGTATGGATTCTCAGGCTTCTATTCCTGGAAGATGTCATGACACGCTACTACGATGCCCGCAAGGTAACTATTGATCTTCTCGCCAATCTGTATAAGGAGCAGCGCTCTGACTTGATACCGGATATGGTTGCCGCCATCAACGATTTCTTCTCTGGCGAGGCAGCCCACCTGGGAGTGAAACCCCTTCAGCAAAGCGAAATCAGCTCTTATTATCGGGAGGATCGCATCATTTGGTCTTGGTATTTATCCATGCGGAAATTTGACCGCTTTTTGCAGCGGATTATCTTGCGTCGCGAATATCCATACATTCTTCCTGAGAAAATCAAGCGATGAGATGCCCCGATGATCGGAAGGAACTATCATGTCGATAATAGGACACGAATCCAAAGAGGGGATCACTGATATATTTGCCCGCCACGTATCGAGCGGCAAGGCAGCCTTTTTCGCCCAGGCGGGAATTGATTTCATTATCGGTCAGCGCGATGGCATCTATGTCTGGGATTTAGATGGCAAACGGCTGATCAATTGTCATTGTAATGGCGGGGTGTTTAATTTAGGACATAGAAACCCAAGGGTTGTGGCTGCATTGCAGCGCGCCCTCGGAGAGCTTGACATTGGCAATCACCATTTGATTAGCGAGGCGCGCGCTATACTGGCGCAGCGGTTGGCTGCCATATCTCCAGGGGATATCAATTGCGTAATCTTTGGCGTATCCGGGGGCGAGGCGATCGACATGGCGATCAAGCTCGCCCGTGGACACACCCGCCGCTCAAAAATCATCTCCGCAGTAGGCGGATACCACGGTCATACCGGCCTGGCTCTGGCGGCGGGGGAGGAGGTGTACCGCAAGCCATTTGAGCCACTCTCGCCGGGTTTCATCCATGTGCCTTTTGGTGATCTGGATGCTCTCGAAGCGACCATGGATGGCGATACCGCTGCGGTGATCTTCGAGACGATCCCAGCCACGTTGGGTATTGTGCTTCCCCCAGAGAATTTTTTCTCTGGTGTTAGGGAGTTGTGTGACCGATACGGTGCTGTGATGATCGTGGACGAGGTCCAGACCGGGCTCGGTCGCTGCGGTCAAGTCTGGGGGATCGATACCTACGGGGTGATACCCGATATCATTGTGACAGGCAAAGGATTATCAGGGGGCATTTACCCGATAACCGCCACCATGTACCGGGAGCATCTCAACCCGTTTATGCACGATAATCCCTTTATCCATGTATCCACTTCCGGAGGAGCGGAGATTGGTTGTCATGTAGCTTTGGAAGTGCTGGACATCATGGAGGAGCCTGGTTTTTTGAAGCATGTTCGCTCGTTAGCATTTCAATTTAAGGAGGGGTTTACCCATCTACAAAATAATCACCC
>DATCYX010000508.1:0-8785 GCA_036526235.1 Anaerolineales bacterium
TGGCTGGGACCAGTCAAGCGTGTCCGTGGCACCTTTGCCCACTTGGCAACCTCCGCTGAGATTGACGATGTTGGGATTGCACAACTCGAATTTTCCAACGGTGCGCTTGGCACGTTGACAGGGAGTTACGTGTCTCCCAAAACATACTACCTGCGCCTTTATGGGACGGAGGGAGTGCTCGATTACCAAACAGATATGAGAATCTGGCCAAATGCTGATCAGATGGATGCAGCCACCATTTTGACTTACAGGACCAAATCTGCTGTAGAGCAGTTGAAATTTGAGCCGCGTGACATGCTGGTGGATGAATTAGATGAATTTGCCCGTTGCATCCAGGGTTCAGCCCAGCCTGAGACGGGCGCATTGGAAGGGCTGCGGGCGCTGGATGTAATTTTGTCCGCCATCCGCTCTCAAGAAACGGGAACCCCTATTGCACTAGGAGAATACAATGCCTGATGAACGAGTTGAAGCTGCCATCAAGAACTGGGCTCCGCGCTTTACTTCTCAGGGTGTGGATTATAACGACTTTTTCCGCACCACCGCCCGCATCCAAAAATGGGATGAATGGTGCCGCGAGTGGTGCGTGACAGGTGATGTGCATCATGACCTCGCCGTAAAAGCTGAAGCGCAGGGTAATTCTCTCAGCGCAGGCGAGGCCTATATCTCTGCGGCGCTTTGTTACCATTTTGGCAAGTTCGTCTTTCAGGATTTCCATGATGAATATATGTCCGCTTCGCAAAAAGCGGTGGAGGCTTTCGCCAAAGGCCTGAAATTGCTCGACCCAACAGGGGAACGTTTGGAGATCGCATTAGACAAAATAAGGATGGTAGGGACCTTGCGCCGACCTCCAGAATCGGATAAGCCACCACTCGTGATTCTCCTACCCGGGCTTGATTCCACCAAAGAAGAATTCTTCCATTGGGAGCGTGTCTTCCTGAAACGCGGCATGGCGACCTTCACCCTGGAAGGTCCTGGACAGGGCGAGTGCGGCTACAACTCGCATATCCGCCCTGATTACGAGGTGGCTGTCTCAGCTGCGCTGGATATATTGACAAAGCGAAGCGAAATCGATCCCAACCGCATCGGGCTGGCGGGAGTCAGCTTGGGTGGATATTACGCTCCGCGCGCGGCAGCCTTTGAGCCACGCCTCAAAGCTGCGGTAGGCAATTGTGGTCCCTGGAACTTTGGGGAATGTTGGGATAAGCTGCCATCGCTCACACGGTCTGCCTTTCTGTATCACTCAGGAGCGAGTGACATGGAAGATGCAAAGGCCCGCGCACATCAGCTATCCCTGGATGGGATTGCGCAAAAGATCAAACAACCGCTATTGGTCATCCATGGCAAACTTGATCGTTTGATCCCCTGGCAGCATGCTCACCAGATCGTGGATGCTGTGGGCCCTAACGCGCAGCTGGCTATGTTCGAGAACGGGAATCACGTTTGCAATAATATCCCCTATATTTACCGCCCATTGACCGCTGACTGGCTCAAGGAGAAGCTTGGATGACTTATCCCCGCTTCTCGGATGCGGAGTTCCAGAGGCGATACCGTCTTGCCCGCGAGCTGATGCACCGTGAGGGTCTATCTGCTCTGGTGGTGTTTGGAAACTCTGGCATCAACCGTCATAATGAGGCCAATGTCTTTTGGTTGACAAATTACCTCGACCTGCACCACAACTATCTGGTCTTTCCGCTGCATGGTGAGCCAACTCTTCTCACGGGTCTGGTGAACCATGTGCCCAATGCGCGCGCGATTGCCGTGATCGACGACACGCGCTGGGGAACGTATGACCCCGCAAAAGAGATCGCTGCGCAGCTGGTTAAGACAGGCATCGGTAAAGATCGTGTCGGGTTGGTAGGCGTCAACGCGACCTTTGGGATGGGGATGCCTTATCAACATTACGCGACTTTGAAAGAAGCGCTCCCCGAAACCGAATGGGTTGACGTGACCCGCGAATTTGCCCGCCTGCGCATGGTCAAAAGCGAAGAAGAATTTAAATGGCTCAAGAAAGCGGCCGAGTTCACAGACATGACCATCGAGGCGCTGGAGTCCGAGGTGAAGCCAGGGCTTACCGAGCATGATTTGATAGGTATTATTGAAGGATCTTATCGCCGTAAGGGCGGGCAACCACATATCGCTTTCTTGCGTTCTATGCCCATGGGTGCACCAACCGCGTGCGTGCCCGCGCAAAACGTCACCGAGCGCGTCATTCAGAAAGGCGATATCATCATCATGGAGATCAGCGCCAGCTACTGGGGCTATTCTGGGCAGATTCACCGTCCAATTGCAGTAGGGCGCGATCCAACACCCGAGTGGCAGAAATTGTTCGATATCGGTGTGCAGGCTTATGACCGAATGTGTGAGGCGATCCGTCCAGGCGCAACAGAAGGGGATGTGATCAAAGCGGCCTCAATCATCGGGGAGTCTGGTTATCGTATCTACGATGACCTGATCCATGGCTATGGCGTGGACATCCATCCACCATTGATCGATAGTTCGTGTTGTGATTACTGGCCCTGGAATGACTCGCATCCTGCGCCAGCTGGCAGGACTTTTGCCGAAGATATGGCGATCGTGGTTCAACCCAATCCCATCACGCCTGATGAACGTATGGGCTTGCAGGTGGGTGCCTTGACGCGCGTGACCAAAGACGGCGCGGTCAGTTTACAGGAGTATCCGATGAAGTTTATTGTGGCGAAAGGGTAGTGATGGGACAACCAGATTATCTGCGCACGATCCGTGCTCGAGGGGTCTGGCTTGGTGGACGGGTGAATGATCTTTTCATCCGCGATTTCCCTGTCTTGCGTTCAGATGAGCCACCGCACAACGAGGGCACGGATACCGGTCCCACCCCGCTGGAGATCACGCTTGCAGGCCTGTGTGCCTGAACGGGTGTCTCAACGGCCAGGATGGCCGAAAAGATCCGTTTTGACTTGCAGGGACTGGAAGCTTCCGCCGAGGGTGTGCTCGACATTCGCGGGCGCAAGGGCGAAGCTAATGTGCCTGTACATTTCAGCAGCGTCCGTTTGCACGTCAAGATCAAGACAAGTGAATCGGATGAACGCATACAGCGTTTGATCGAATTGGCTGAGAAATACTGCCCTGTGCAAAGCCTGATTCGTGCTGCTGTGCCAGACTTTGAAGTTACCTGGGAGCATTTATGAGTCTAAAAACGAAGGTCCTTTATCTGGTTTCGTTGGCAGCCTTCCTGAGATCCTTTGCGCAGGTGATCTACGTTCCCTCGCTGGCTACCATGCGCACCGAGCTGAATACGACCACAGCTATGATCGGTCTGACACTCTCTGTTTACGGTTTGTGCCTGGCGTTCGCGCAGATCGCCTATGGCCCGATCGTGGACCGTTTCGACAGCAAACGCATATTGCTGATTGGCCTGGTAATTTACTTGCTCGGCAATCTTAGCGCATACTTCACACGCGGGATTGGTTTGCTGCTTGTGGCGCGCAGTATGCAAGCATTGGGTATCGCTGCGGCGGCTGGCGTTGGTATTGCGCTGATCACGGATGTATTTCCTCCAGCACAACGTGGTCGCGCCATGGGCATATTTTCCATGTTTAACTCGGCAGGTGCTGCCTCTGGCCCTGCAGTCGGTGGACTGATTGCGGTCTGGTTGAGTTGGCGAGCCGACTTTCTAGTCCTTGCGATTGTGACGATCGCCCTGCTGTTCTTCACTACCTGGAAGTTGCCCGCGCAACCCGTACACGGGCAGAAAGTTGGCTTGAAGGACATGTTGACCATTATGCAGACGCGCCCCACTTTTGGCGCCCTCACCCTGGGCCTGGTGCAGTTCTATGGGCTTTACACGATTCATACCCTGACCCCAATCCTGCTTACCGAGAAATTGGGCATGCACGAAGCTGGTATCGGTGCGGTGACAACCTCCACAGCTATCGGCGTGATCATCGGTACATTTGTGGGCGGTCGAGCCGCAGATAAGCTCGGCGCTCGCTTTACCTTAGTAGCAGGGGCAATGGGGACCTCGGTTGCATTTACCGTCCTCACGATCATCAGTTCAATCGCCTCAACCGGCATGTCGCCACTGGTCGTATCGGCAGGATTATTGCTATTTGGGTTAACCGCAGGCTATGGATTTCCTGCCCAGCTCAATATCATGGTGGATTATTTTCCGGTCATACGCGGCACGGCGGGCGCTTTGCAGTTCTTTGCCCGCTTCATTGGCACGACCATCGCTCCCATCCTGGCTGGCTTACTGACAGACAGTTTTGGCCTGCCCAGCGGATACGGCCTAGCAACTGCCTTCCTGACGCTGGGCGCGATGATCGCCTTCTTTACAGTTTCAAACCCTGTCCCCGCGATGGAGGTTGTTGCAGAATGAAAGCGCTGGTTGTCAAAGAGTTCGGTGGTCCCTTAATTCTCGAAGACTTGCCTGTCCCGCAACCCGCCGCAGACGAGGCCCTGATCCGCGTCAAAGCCTGCGCAGTGGATCAGTTCGACCTGACCATCCGGGATGGGAAGTTTGCTATGGCGAACAAAGTCCCAATCATCCTTGGACATGAAATCGCAGGCGTGGTCGAGGCGGTAGGCACAAACGTGAAGACGGTCGCGCCTGGCGACCGCGTGACCAGCACCCTCTACCTGACCTGTGGTCAATGCCGCTATTGCCTGACGGGACGCGAGACGATCTGCGCTGATTTCAAAGGTTATGTCGGTATCCACACGCCTGGGGCGTATGCTGAATACACGACGGTGCCAGCCATCAACCTAGTCAAGATGCCAGAAACAATTTCTTTCCCTGATGGCAGCGTGCTTGCCAATGCAATTGGCACTCCTTATCATGCTCTGACGAAACGCGCTCGCTTGCAAGCTGGTGAACGCATCATCGTCACTGGTGCAGGCGGTGGGGTGGGAACCCATGCCATCCAGCTGGCGCGCATGATGGGTGCTTTTGTCATGGCTGTGGACATCGGTGAGAAAAAGCTCTCGCTGGCCCGCGAACTGGGCGCGGAAGCGGTCTTCGATGCTTCGCAAGGCGATTTCTCGTCTGTAGCCAGGGAGTGGTCGAACGGCGAAGGTGTGGACGTGGTTCTTGAACTCGTGGGGACGGCCACTTTTGAGTCATCTATCAAATCGCTGGCGCGTGGCGGACGCATGGTCATCGTCGGGTCGCATACGGGTTCCACGCTGGCTGCTAGCCCGCAGGCGATGATCGCCAACGAATGGGAAATCCTGGGCTCGCGCAATGTGTCCAAGCGGGAATTGGTGGAAGTGGTGAACCTGGTCGCGGCGGGGCGTATCCGCCCTGTTGTGACTGGTACCTATCCGCTTGAAGAGGCCGAAGCAATTCACCAGCGTCTGCGCAAACAAGAGATCATTGGACGTGTTGTCCTGGAACCTTGATTGGAGTGTTCATGCCGACTATTTTCGAACCGAGTGATTTACCAGCAAAACATGGAAATGGGGCCAGGTACATAACGCTTGCCAATGCTGCCATGTTGGGTGTGGATGCCCTGCAAGTGGAACGTGTTACATTGGAATCTGGCAAAAAGGCTGAGCCTGCCAGCGCAGTGGATGCGGAACAATTTTTGTATGTGATTCAAGGCATGGGACAGGCGTATGTCGGAAGCACAACCTTTCAGCTGGCCCCCGAGTCCATGCTGTGGATCGATCCTGGAGATACCTATTCGCTGGAAGCTGGCTCCGAGGGACTGGAAGTTCTCATCTGTTGCGCACCTGCGAAATAATATTTATCATTGAAATGAACGAGCTGTTATATGGGTATAATCGAAGCAAAGAAATTAACCTGAGAATTGCCCTTTAATTGGGGGGATCCATACGGCAAAAGATCGCTGTCTATTCGATCCTCCGCTCAGGACGACGCGTTTTTAATCAGAGAGATTCATGCAAATCAAAGATTCCTTCACCATCGCTGCTCCACAAGAAAAAGTCTGGGAATTGTTTTTCGACATCCCTCGTCTCAGCCAGTGTGTACCAGGCGTCGAGTCCGTAGAGGTCTTGGACGACGGGACTTATCGCGGCAAGCTCGTCGTCAAAGTCGGGCCAATCAAATCGCAGTTCGGCGGCATTGTCACCTTGACAGAAGTCGATCCGCCGCATCGTATCGCAGGCACACTCGAAGGAGATGACAAAGCGAATGCGTCTTCCGTCAAAGCCAGTTTCAGCAGCACACTGACCAGCGTGGTGGAGGGAACCGAAGCCACTTTTGTGATGGATGTTAACCTGCGCGGACGGCTGGCGCAGTTCGGTGGACCAGTTATCAACGCTACAGCTAAAAAATTGACGGCTGAGTTTGCAAAGAATCTGAGGGCACAACTTGAGCATTGATTTTCTGGAGCCAGTTGATTTTTCAGAGGCTGTCGCCCTGCTATCCGAATACGGAGACGATGCCAAAGTGATTGCGGGCGGCACGTCAGTGGTGCTTATGTTGCAGCAAAAATTGATCGCACCCAGCGTGCTTATCAGCCTCGGGCGCATATCGGGATGGGACTTCGTCCGCATGGAGCCCGATGGCCTGCATATTGGCGCGCTGATCCCCTTGCACGATGCAGAACTTTCGCCAGTCGTGCGCCAGTTTTGCCCTGCGCTGGCGCACACCTTCAGCGTTGTGGGTAACGTGCGCGTGCGCAATCAAGCCACCCTGGGTGGTAACCTGTCGGCTGCAGATTACGCCGCCGATCCCCCAGCCATGTTGACGGCTCTGGGGGCGCGCGCCAGGCTCATCAGTTTAGAAGGGACGCGGGACGTTCCCCTATCTGAATTCTTCCTTGGTTTCTACACCACCGCCCTCAATCCGACCGAAATCCTGGCGGAGGTCGTCATCCCCACCCTTCCCGAAACAACCCGCGCTGCCTATCTCCGCTACACGTCCGTCTCAGCCGAGGGGCGGCCATGCGTGGCGGTCGGTGCAGTTGCGGATTTCGATAAGGATGGAAAATGCCAGGATCTGCGGATTGCTGTCGGCGCAGCGGTGGAGACACCCCAACGGGTGGGGGGCGCCGAAGCCATGGCGCATGGTCAACCCCTAACCGATGAACTGGTCGCCGCAATCGCTGAGCAATATGCCCAAACGCTCGATACTTTATCGGACGTGCGCGGCTCGGCCTGGTACCGCAAGGAGATGGTCCGCGTTTTCGTGAAGCGCGCTCTAGAGGAGGTTCGAGATGGCCATCGGTAAATCGATACCCATGCTCGACGCCCTGGCGCGCGTAACCGGTACTGTGGACTACATGATCAACCTTCAATTGCCGGAGATGCTGATCGGCAAGATCGTGCGCAGCCAATCGCCACACGCCAATCTGTTGAAAGTGGATACGACCGAAGCGCTGCGTGTGCCGGGCGTGGTCGCCATCCTGACAGGTGCAGACCTGGGACCGAATTCCCTTTACGGCGCGTCTATCAAGGACCAGGGTGTCGTGGCAATTGATACAGTTCGCTATGTGGGAGAGCCGATCGCTGCCATCGCTGCCGAGAGCGAGGAGGCTGCCGAGGAAGCCTCCTCGCTGCTCGATATCGAATACGACGAATTGCCTACTGTGTTTGATGGGCAGAAAGCTATCCAGCCAGGCGCGCCAGTTTTGCACAAAAACTATCCCAACAATATTTTCATCCATTCCAAACTGCGACATGGTGATATTGAGGCTGCTTTCGCCGAGGCAGACGAAATCTTTGAGGACACCTTCACCAGCCCGCCCGCCCAGCAGTCTTCGCTGGAGCCGCATGTGACCGCCGCCCGATGGGACGGTGATAAGCTGACCATATGGACTGGTTCACAGGCCCCGTACCTGGTGCGGCGCGTGGTGGCAGGCATCCTTGGCATCGAACAGGAATCGGTGCGCGTGATCGTCCCGCCGTTGGGTGGAGGCTATGGCGGGAAGGGACACATCCGCATTGAGCCGATTGTGGCAGCCATGGCACGTAAGACGGGCGGACGGCCTGTCAAGTTTGTGCTTTCGCGCGCTGAGGAGTTTGTCACGGTGACGAAACATGCCGCCTCCATAACACTGAAAACGGGCGTGAGACGGGATGGCACCTTTACGGCGCGGCAGGTGACGATTTACTGGAATGGCGGCGCGTATGCGGACGCAAGCCCGATGCTCGTACCTCAAGGCATGGTGCGCTCTGTCGGGCCATACCGCATCCCAGCAGTGCATGTGGATTCGTATGGTATTTACACCAATCTGCCGCCTGCGGGCGCCTATCGCGGCGCAATGAGTTCGCAGACCACCTGGGCTTATGAATCCCAAATGGATATTATCGCCCACAAAATGGGCTGGGACCCGCTGGAGTTCCGCCTGAAGAACTTGTTCATCTCTGGCGATCATTTTGCCACGGGCGAAGAGTTGCATGATGTGCACTTTATCGAGTGTTTGGAGGCGTCAGCCAAACCGTTGGGCGCGAAGCCAGAAGATTCCACACGCCGAATCGGCCGCGGCTACGGCGTGATGATGAAGAGCACGATTTCGACCTCCAAATCGCAGGCGCGCTTGCGACTCGCGGATGATGGGACGGTTACGCTTTTTACAAGCACAGTCGAGATGGGCCAGGGTGGGCATACCGCCATGGCACAGATCACTGCAGAGGCGCTTGGACTGCCTGTCGAAATGGTGCGCGTGGTCGGCCCAGATACCGACGTGACGCCATTCGATTCGACCACCTCCGCTAGCCGCTCAACCAACATGATGGGCAACGCCGTCATAGCAGCAGGGTCTGCCGTGTCCAGGAAACTCATCGAGCTGGCTGCACCTTTATTGGAAACGCCACCTGAAGAACTGCGACTGGAAAACGGCCA
>DATCYX010000509.1:0-5519 GCA_036526235.1 Anaerolineales bacterium
TCACCGCGGCAATGTCGATACTATTTGGACAGCGTGTGGTGCAGGTATAGCAACCCGCACACAGCCAGATATCCTTGCTCTGGAAGATCGACTCGAACTGATCCAAGGCTGCCATACGCAGGATGCGATCCGGGCCATAAGCCATCGCGCCGACCACCGGGCAGCCAGCCGTGCACTTATGACAGTGATAGCAGAGCTCAACTTGCTGGTTCGACAAACGCTTAACATCAGAAACCAGGTGAGTAATCACAGGCGCACCTATCTATTAACCTTTTTACTAATTGAAGCGGGAAAAAATACTCAATTCTGGGGTTGATTACACCAAGCGATCTTAATACTCAAACACCACTTCGCCATGCCCCCATACAGAGGCTCTATGATTCAGCAGCCACTGGCAAGGTCACCGTGAAGCGGCTGCCCGCCCCTTGAAGCCTCTCAACCTGAATCGAGCCGCCAAAGCGTATCACGAGGTCTCGCGCGATGGTGAGCCCTAGCCCTGTACCCTCCCGCTCAACATTGCGCGCGTTGGGAGCCCTGTAAAATTCCTCAAACAGATGATCCACGGCATCTTCAGGAATTCCGATACCTGTATCCTCAACTATCAGCCGCACTTTATCAGCTGCGATAGAAAGCTTCGTCGTTACACAGCCCCCTGAAGGGGTGTATTTGACGGCATTTGACACCAGATTATTAATGATGCGATCCATACCATCCTGCGTCGCCAACACTCTCGCCCTACCTGCGTTGGTTTCGTCCAAGAACTCAAGGGAAAGCCTTTTCTCCTGGCTTAATACCTCAAAACGTTTGACCACCTTATTCACTACAGCCTTTATGTCAATAGGTTCATAATCCTCGGACTTCCAGAAGTCCGCTTTCCCCACCGCCAGATCTAGCAAATCGTCGATCAATTTCTGCAAATAAGCCACACGACGGCTGGCGCGGCTGAGAATATCCATTTGCTGGTCAGAAACCTGCCCAGCATAACCAGTTGTAATAGTGCGCAGCAGACTGTGGACGACGCTCACCGGCGAACGCAGCTCGTGGGTGACGGTGCGAATGAACTTGCTCTTCGCCAGATCCAACTCCTCAACGGCTTTATAAGCCATAGCGTTTTCGATAGCGATGCTTCCCTGAGCAGCGATTGCTATCAAGAAGGCTTCATCCTCCCGTGAAAAGCGACCAGGCTCGATCGCATATGCCCTCAGGATACCCAACGGGCCACTCTTTCCCAGCAGCGGTGCGGATATAATCGATCGGATGCCCTCCTGCCGGGCTTCTTCCGGGTATTGGAGCAGCGTGCTATTAGGAGCGTCGGGGATATTAATCACCTCTCCTCCCAAAACCCGGCGGGCAACTGGATTGGTAGCTGCATCGATAATACCTTTATTGAGATAAGCCTGGCTTAAGCCATTCACAGCCACAGGCTCCAGTATCTGTCTCTCTTTATTCAACAAGCGGATGGAGCAGGCGCGCACCCCCATTGCATCCACCGTGTTCTTCACCAAACGCTGCAATACTTCGGGGAGATCCAGCGTTGAGTTGATGATTCTGGCTCCATCATTGAGCGTTTGCAAGCGCATCGTAGCCCGCTGAAGACCCTCGCTCAGGCGGATAATCTCTTCCTGTCTTTCGCGCAACCTCTTTTGGATTGAGGTGGCCAGGTAAGCGGAGAATAGTCCCGTACTGGTGAAGAAGAACAAGACCGCGGCGATATAAAGGCTATTCTGATATAACGGCATATCCAGAAAGCCTACAACCGGCTTGTGGGCGAGGATGGCATAGTATTCTAGAATTGCGGTCCCCGAAAGCAGTGCAGCTGCCAGGATCGCAAATCCGAAGGCTGTACGCGGCGTAAAGAAGATCGAGGCGATGATGATATGGAAGATAAAGAAGAAGATCATCGGGCTCTCGATCCCTCCGGAGAAGTGGATCAGCATGATCATCGCCAACCAATCCAAGACCGCCTGCCAAACCGATAGGCGCCGGAAGGCAATCGTTGCCGCCGAGGTTTGGGTAAATTTTCGCTCCACCAGGTAAAATGCGAGATTGTAGCCTAAAATGCCGGCCCCAATGGCATACAAGGGCCCAACAGGAGCACGCAACCCTAAAAGGGCTTCCATGCTCCAGGTTCCCAAAAGCACGCCCGCGCCAACAAACCAGCGCAGGCGGACGAGCCAGGCAACGCTATCAACTAGCTCAGCTTCCACCAGTGTCCGGAAACCTGGTTTTGAAACATCTATGATCTTCATATTTGACCCAGGGGAAGTGAAACTTTCCATCAGTTTACTGATTCGCCAAGCATCTCGCGCACTTTCGATAGCAACACATCCGGCTCGATGGGCTTCTCGATGAAGGTTTGGACGGGAAGGTAATCCTCATCCGGAGCAAAGCGCAGCGGTGTTGTGCTGTGGATGGCAGTCAGCATGATGATAGGCACTTGACCGAATTCACTGAATTCTGATTGCGGGTCGGTGCTGTGGAGCTCCAGGGCAAACTGAAAGCCAGCTGTTGTCGTATCCATCATCACGTCCAGCACGATCAGGTCTGGCTTAATTTCCTTAACTGCGGTCCTGGCTTCGACCACACTGCTGGCTTCGAATACTGCATACCCAGAGGCTTCCAACGGCAGGCGGATTGCCAGCCGCAGATCTGGATCATCATCGATCAGTAGGATTCTCTTTTGGCTCATACTCGTTTATTCCATAGATCAATAAGTATATTTTCGACCAGTTCGGGCAAAACCGCCTCAACGACAGGTGTGAGGCCGATGCCCTCTTCGGTGCGCTCAGGCTGCACGCAGTAGAGGACGATATCCTGCGGGAGCGTCCCAAGGGCTTGGCCCAAAGCCAGACCCTCTGACAACCCTGGTTCGTGGAGGGAGAAATGTCCCGAACCCACATCCAAACTCACAGCATCCAATTGGCAGCGATCCCACTTCCCGGGCATAGACCCCATGTCAGCCGCGTCGATGACGATCACCCGCGACCAACCCTGTAGAAAGGTTGTCACTCCCCATCCGGGGGTGCCACCATCGATTAGCACAACCTGGGCAGGCAGTTTACTCTCAGCTAGCATCTCTATCACGCGCCCACCAAGGCCATCATCACGACGCAGTGGGTTTCCCAGACCAAGAACTAAGGTGCCGCTTTCTGGATTCATAGGCGATTTTTAATTGCATCTCCCACCTTCAAGAGGGGATCAAGCTTGACAACATGCACGGAACACGAGATGCAGGGATCATAGGCGCGCACCAGCATCTCCAGCTCCAATTGAATATCGTTCACAGAATTATTAATAATACTAGGGACAAGGGCGCGCATATCGCTTTCAATGCTGGCGATATTTTGGTTGGTAGGGATGACACAATCAGCCCCGCTCAAAAAACCATCCGCCCCAATCCAGTAATGGTGAATGAGCAACCCGCGGGGGACTTCACAGCCGCTAATACCTTCGCCCTCGAGCGATTGTGGCGGGGCAGGCTCCTCTGGCTGTATGCCTCGTTCCAACAACTGGTCGATAATGGCGATTGCACCTTCAACGCAGTGTACGATCTCCACCACCTGAGCCGCGGTATTCAGAAATGGATTAATCACCTTTGGTCTCAATCCTAAGGCGCTAGCGGCTTTTTTAGCCTTCGAATGAAGTTGTGCATAATTGTTGTTGAAACGCGCCAGCGCACCTACCATGTACGAATCCCGTTGATGGCGCGCTAGCTTAGCGCTGGAATGCTCCACTAGGTATTCGTTGGTTATATCTCGATACGCCTCAACTGGCAGGGTTACTCCATCGCTGCTGACAATCTCGCCATCGATAAAAGCGTATTCGTCCGGGTGTGACAGAGAGATGTATTCTGTCTCGCGCTCAAAATTCGGGAACGTCAGTGATGCAAATAAATCCACTGTCGCATCCACATCCCGCCTAGCTTCCTCCAGCCGATAACGCAAATCTTCCAACTCATCCGGATTTGGAAAGTGTGTAAACCCGCCTACTGTCATCGCAATCGGGTGGGTGTGGCGCCCGTTAATGGCAGCGCATAGATCTCCGGCCAGCTTCTTCATGCGCAATGCCCTCAGCACGACCTCGGGGTGCGTGCTCGCCAAAGGGATTACACTATCCACGCCCAAGAAATCTGGGGCGACAAGCATATACGCGTGCAATACGTGGCTATCCAGCATCTCGCCATAGAAAGCCAATTTTCGCAGCAATCGGGTCTGTTCGCTCGGCACCACACCCAGAGCCTTTTCTGTCGCTCGGAGTGAGGTGGTGGTGTGCCCTGTTGAACATATCCCGCAGATACGGCTGGTGATCTGAGCAGCCTCGGAATAATGCCGACCGCGCAACATCGATTCGAAGAAACGTGGTGCTTCAACCACTTCAAAACGGCAATCCTTCAGCTTGCCATTACCCATCTCCACCACAATGTTGCCGTGCCCCTCCACGCGGGTTACATAATGGACATCGATACGCCTACCCATGGATACTCTGCCTCCGCTTAAGTTCATCACGCATAGAATAAGTGTTGTAGAGCGTGTACTGCATATTCACCTCGTCCATGCTCAAGCCATGTTTGGCAAGAAGCTCACGCATGGACGAATCGTTGGGATTGGAGACAAACCCCCGGCAAGATTCGCAACTTTGCCCATAGGTGGGGCAGATAGCCCCGCAACCCGCCCGAGTGACAGGACCCATGCAGATATTTCCACGCGTATACAGACAGGCATTCTCCTGCAGTTTACACTCAACGCACAATGGGTAATCTGGGACAGGTGGTTTTTTACCTAACAGCAAAGCCTTTACACAAGCGATGAACTCCCCTCGGTCAATTGGACAACCAGGGATAAAAACATCAACTGGGATGACTGCCCCCACCGGACGAACATCGCCAGTGTCATACCAGCCGGCCTTGTCGCCATAGACGTATGAGCGGGCATCGTCTAACGGAATAAAATATTTCAAGGCATTTACACCACCCAGATGGGCACAGGCGCCGAGCGCCACCACAATGGAGGCGCGCGCTCTGATGTGTTTGAGGCGTTCCTCATCCGCAGGACGGCTGCAAGAGCCTTCAATGAAGGCGATCAAATAATCATCGCTCCGCTCGCTCATCGCCTCGCGAAACTGGACGATCTCTACAGCACCCAGCAAATCTGGGTGGTCTTGCAATGAATCCAAAACGGTGAGCTGGCAGCCTTCGCAGCATGTGAAGTCAAAAAAAGCCACCTTCGGCCGGTTACTCTGGCTCATAATGCCTCCTCCAGACCTTTGATCTCCTTGTAGCTAAAGGAGGGGCCTGATTGACAAGTATAGACATTATTGATCTGGCAGTGACCGCACTTCCCTATGCCACACTTCATTCGCCTCTCAAGGGATAGCCATATATTTCCCTCTGAGATGCCAGTACCCAGCAGCTCCATCAGCACAAAGCGATACATCACCGGGGGGCCAATGGTTACCGCCACCGTGTTACGTGGGTAGACAGAGATGTCTTTGAACAGCGTGGTGATCACACCGATATGCCC
>DATCYX010000510.1:0-4348 GCA_036526235.1 Anaerolineales bacterium
GGTTCATCCCCCGGTGATCGAAGGAAAGAAATCCTTCTAAATATGCCTTTATCCATTGGGTACATTTACGAGATATCAAGAAACTCCAAGCAGGATTGACTTGTAGAGTATATCGTAAGCATTGAGCTACCCAAAAATACCTTTGAGGAGATTATGCGAACGCCCCTTATTGCCGGAAACTGGAAAATGTATAACACCATCGCTGAAGCGCGGCATCTGGTATCGGAAATGGTGCCAGGTTTGCAGGCGATCAAGTCAGTTGAGAAAGTTCTCTGCCCGCCATTCACATCTTTGTTGGCAGTACGTTCCTTACTTGAAGGCACTGAGATTGGTCTGGGTGGACAGGACGTATATTGGGAGGCTTCTGGCGCCTTTACTGGAGAAGTATCACCGACTATGCTGGCAGAATTATGCCAGTATGTGATAATTGGACATTCGGAGAGGCGTGCGTATTTTGGCGAATCCGATGTATCCGTGAACCGAAAGGTACACGCATCCTTGGCACACCGACTGAAGCCAATCGTTTGCGTGGGAGAGACACTGGATGAGAATGAAGCCGGGAAAACCACAGAGGTTGTTACCCGTCAGGTAAAAGTGGGCTTGCAGGGCTTAGATTCGAGCACCATCGGATTGGGCGACGGGAATATTTCAATAATCATCGCATACGAGCCCGTCTGGGCGATCGGCACTGGGAGGGCTGCTACGGCAGAAGATGCAAATGGAGTAGTTGCCAATGTAATTCGTCCCATTTTAAAGGAGATGTTTAACGAAACCATTGCTCAAGCTATTCGTGTTTTGTATGGTGGGTCAGTAAAGGCCAGCAATGCCGGCGAATTCTTCCAACAGCCCGAGATTGATGGCGCTTTGGTGGGTGGGGCGAGTTTGAAGGCGTCGGAATTTGTGTCTATTGTACAAGCTGCCAGCCGGTAAGTAACTTGTTCTCATTCGTTCTAAAAAACCTAGATGGATTGTGGTGGCTTCTGATCTTCCTCGGTCCATTTCTCATTTTGCAGCGACGACTGCACATGGAGATCCAATCGGTATTAATCTTGCTCACTCACCGAAACGATATCTCCCTGGCAATCTTCTCCTTGCTCTTTTTTCCGGGTGTGCTTCTGCATGAACTATCTCATTTTCTTCTTGCACGCCTGATGGGAGTTCGCACAGGAGGATTTTCGCTGATCCCGCGCCCCTTAGAGGATGGACGGCTACAATTGGGTTATGTTGAAACTGCCAAGACGGATTTTGTTCGTGACGCGTTGATTGGGGCTGCTCCTCTCTTAGCAGGTGGTCTTTTCGTAGCTTGGGTAGGAATAGTCCACTTGGGTTTGCTGGGTATCTGGGATAGCTTGAACAGCACTGACGAGCAGGCATTAAGGTTGGCTGTACAAGATTTGCTGGTAAGATCAGATTTCTGGCTGTGGTTTTATCTGATTGTAGCCGTTAGCAGTACAATGATGCCTTCCCGGTCAGACCGTCGTGCGTGGCTGCCAGTAGTGTTAATCGTCGCTTTCCTTCTGGGTTTAGGTATCTTCGCTGGAGCTGGTCCTTGGTTATTGGACAATATCACAGCTCCCTTGAACAATGCATTGAGAACGGTAGCCATCGTGTTTGCGATCAGTATGGGTGTGCACCTTGTGTTGGTGATGCCTTTTATTTTCTTGCGGAGGGTGCTGGAACGGTTGACTGGCTATGAAATAGCCTAGCTAAACCCCTAGTGAAGCTGCGATAGTACCTATAACTTTTATTGGTACAATTATGAGCATCTTAGCGAGTTATTATTCATGTGTAACCTTAATCACTTATTCCAGAAGTTGCGAAGTGGGGGATTGAATAAAGAGAATATGGCGGGCAAAATCCGCGCTTCAATTTCACCAGCAGCTTGTGGCGAAGATCAGCTGATCATTGAGAAAATTGCCCCTCAACATTTAGAGATTTTGAGTTCCTTGGCCTCCTTGAATATGCAATCTTGGACTTATACCGGGTAGGAATATGACCGACTATTGGTACGCTTTGCGCAGTAAGCCTAGGAAAGAGGAAGTTGTCTGGCGTCAAGTCCGGACTCAGGGAATTGAAGTGTTTTACCCTCGCTTGCGAGTGCAACCAGTCAACCCCCGCTCCAAAAAGTGGCGACCTTATTTCCCTGGCTATATGTTTGTTAAGGTGGATATCGATCAAATTGGGTTATCATCATTTCAATGGATGCCACACGCAATAGGTTTGGTTTGTTTTGGTGATGAACCTGCTATTGTGCCTGAGAACCTGATCTTTGCCATTAAAAAAAGGGTTGACGAAATCGCCGCCATCGGAGGAGAGGTGTTTGATGGCTTGAATCCCGGCGACATCGTGATGATTGATGGGGGACCTTTTACTGGTTATGAAGCAATATTTGATGCTCGCATAGAAGGAAGCGAGCGTGTGCGGGTGCTGTTGCAGTTGCTAAACGACAACAGACAGGTACCGCTTGAGCTTGATGCCACGCAAATTAAGCAAAAGAAGCGATCAAAATAATAGAGGAATCTTCATGGAAAGATTGCGAGTAGCCGTTATCGGGACGGGCTCAATTGGGCGTAACCATGCCCGCGTCTTCAGTGAGCTGCCAGAGGTGGAGCTTGCTGCGGTATGCGATACGGATTCATCTTTGGTGAACGACATCGCTGATCGCTACAGGACGAGGGCTTTTACGAACTATCAAGAGATGCTCGAAAAAATAAAACCGGATGCAGTAACCATTGCTGTCCCAACAGCCTCTCATATTGAGGTCGCCATGGCAGCGTTGGAAGCCGAGGTAGATTTGTTGGTCGAGAAACCGATTGCTGCTACATTGGATGAGGGACGCAAACTCATTGAAAAAGCCCGTTCTAAAAGCCGCTTGTTGATGATTGGTCATATTGTGCGATTTAACCCCGCCATTCAAGAACTCAAACGCAGATTACAAAGTGGTGAGGTTGGTCGTATCTTTCAAATAATCTCCCGGCGTGTTGGCCCATTTCCGGCGCGCATACGCGACGTGGGTGTGGTAATTGATCTGGCTCCACATGATCTCGATATGATGCGCTTTCTCACAGATATGGAGCCCATCCGTGTATTCTGTGAAACTGAACAGCGCATTCACACCGATCATGAAGATTTGCTGCTGGGTTTATTGCGCTTCCCTGAAGGGATTACCGCGGCCATTGAGATCAACTGGTTGACTCCGACCAAAGTTCGCGAGATTATTGTATTGGGTGAGCGTGGGATGTTTCGGGTTGATGATTTAACCCAAGATCTATATTTTTACGAAAATGCGGAAGTGGGAGAAAAACTCTGGCCTGCTCTACAGAATCTCAAAGGTGTCAGTGAAGGAAGCATGACGCGTTACGCTGTCAAGCGCTACGAGCCACTCAAAGCTGAGCTGTCGGCTTTTGTACGCGCAATAAAAGATAACACCCCATCTCCAGTCAGCGGAGAGGATGGTCTCGCGGCTTTACGGCTGGCGCTGGCTTTGGTTGAGTCAGGCTTAAAACATCAGGTGATAGAGGTGCTGCATGACGCTGGATGAGCTCAAAATAAAAATCCAAGCCAAAGAAGCGCGTTTAGCTGTCATTGGACTGGGTTATGTCGGATTTCCAGTTGCCTGCGAATTCGCTCGTCTTGGGTTTGATGTCTTGGGGGTTGACCTACGCCGGGAGCGAGTTGATATGATCAACTCTGGACAATCTCCCATTGTTGGCAACGAGCCTGGGTTAAGTGAGCTTGCCGCGGAAGTTATCGGCAAGCAGAGGTTTAAGGCTGTGTTTGACTATGAGCAAATGGCAGATCGGGATGTGATCATCATATGCGTTGAGACCCCCGTCGATGAACACAATATCCCTCGCTACACGGCCTTGCGATCCGCTCTAAACCAACTTGGACCTGTGCTTAAAGATGGCGCACTCGTCATTGTTGAATCAACCATAGCTCCAAGAACGATGCAAGATGTCGTACTCCCCAATTTGGAGCAAGCCACTTTGAAGCGGCTAAATGAGGGGTTTTATCTTGGAAACTGCCCAGAAAGAGTAATGCCTGGCAAACTGCTGGCCAATATTCGTGGGGTACATCGAGTGGTAGGTGGCATGACGCCAGAAACAGCGCAGGTAATTGCATTGTTATACCGCCATATAGTGCACGCCGAGATTGATCAGACGGATTGCATCACGGCTGAGGTGGTAAAGACCGTTGAGAACACATATCGAGATGTCCAGATTGCATTTGCTAATGAGGTGGCATTGATCTGCGAACAGGTGGGTGGAGATGTTTGGAGGGTTCGTGAGCTAGTGAATAAAAGCCCTGGCAGGATGATGTTGATGCCCGGAGCAGGGGTTGGAGG
>DATCYX010000511.1:0-5780 GCA_036526235.1 Anaerolineales bacterium
AGACCGACGTGCTTTACGTCACCCGTGTACAAACAGAACGTTTTGCTGACCAGGCCGAGTATGAAAGCGTAAAGGGTGCGTACGTCATTACACCAGATATCATGAGCAAGGCAAAAGAGCGTATGATCGTGATGCACCCCCTGCCACGAGTCGGTGAGATCAGCATTGAGTTTGATTCTGACCCGCGCGCAGCTTACTTCCGCCAGATGGAATATGGTCTGTACGTGCGCATGGCGCTGCTGGCAATGGTTTTTGGCAAAGCCTAGAGATGAGGTGAGTAGCCTGGTGAATATTCTTTTGCGTCAGTTAATGCAGGGAAATCCAGCCATCAGGAACTGGATAAGGGAGTGAGCTATGGGATTCTTCTCGGTCATAGAGGCTCGCGCCCGGCAGATAGATTCGCTGTTATGTGTAGGACTTGACCCACATCCCTCGGACTTGGGAGCCCAAACCCCTGAGGGGGCAAGTGCTTTCTGCCTGCGCCTGATTGAAGCTACCGCTGACTTAGCCCTGGCATTTAAGCCCAATATCGCCTTCTTTGAAGCCCTTGGAGCAGCGGGTATTTCAGCACTGCGGGAAATTATTGCGACGATCCCACCCGGCATCCCGGTTATCCTGGATGCCAAACGCGGTGATATCGCTTCAACGGCACAGGCCTATGCTAAGGCAGCCTTCGAGGTGTTAGGCGCAAACGCCATCACGCTAAGCCCCTACCTCGGCTATGATTCGCTTGAGCCGTTCATCTGCGATCCTCAACAAGGTGCCTTTCTGCTGTGCAAGACTTCCAATCCGGGCGCGGCAGAACTGCAGGATCTCACCACCATATCCCAACCACTCAATCCACCTCTTAGGCTATACGAAAGAATCGCCGAGCTGGCTCAGCAGTGGAATACCAACGATAATTTAGGGTTGGTGGTGGGCGCCACCCAACCTGATGCGCTCAGGCGTGTGCGTGCCCTGGCTCCCGAGATGTGGATCCTGGCTCCAGGAGTAGGAGCGCAAGGTGGAGATTTGGCAACTACCCTGCAAGCCGGTCTGCGAGACGATGGTCTGGGACTTATCATCCCGGTCTCGCGCTTGCTCTCCCGCAGCGACGACCCACACAAAGCTGCCGCCCATCTCGTTGAAGAGATCAACCAACACAGGCTAAGGGGAAATGCTTCAGGCAAAAGGATCTCATCCACCCATCTTCGTCCTACTACTCCTGAACTTATTCACGGCCTTCTAGAGGCGGGTTGTGTCCAGTTTGGGCAATTCACCCTGAAATCTGGCATGCAATCCCCAATCTACATCGACCTGCGACGCCTGGTGAGCTATCCAGGATTGCTCTCCCTGGCGGCCGCGGCCTATCTGCCCATCTTAAGCAGTCTCAAGTTTGACCGCCTGGCAGCGCTACCTTATGCAGCCATCCCGATTGCCACCGCGATCAGCATGCAAGGTGGCTGGCCTCTGATCTACCCGCGCAAAGAGACAAAAGCCTACGGCACCCGGGCTGAGATCGAAGGCGTCTATTCGCAAGGCGAGCGCGTTGTCGTAATCGACGACCTGGCAACCACCGGCGGCAGCAAATTCGAGGCCATCGAGAAGCTAACCCATGCTGGCCTGCAGGTACAAGATGTAGTCGTACTCATCGACCGCCAGTCCGGCGCTGGAGAAGCCCTAAATCGAGCCGGTTACCGCATGCATGCTATCTACACCTTGCTTGAATTGATCAATCTGTGGGAGGGGTCAAAGTCGATTACCGGCGAGCAAGCCCGGATCGTCAGGGAATTCTTAGGGACGCCAGATGGGAATTGATATGCCAGCTAACCTGCCTTTTGAGGCGAGCAATATGGTGTGAAACTTGCCCGTTCGCTGGGAAGCAACCCCTGAATGTACAATCTTTTTCGCCCACTTTTGTTCACACTTGAGCCCGAGCAAGCCCACAATCTAAGCCTGGCTGCCATGCGCATGGTTGGGAGGTTTGCCCCTCTACGAGCTGCCATGCGCAATTTGTTCGCCGCTGCTGAAGAGCCTGTCCATGCTTTTGGATTGACATTTCGCAACCCGGTCGGTTTAGCTGCTGGTTATGATAAGGACGGGCTTGCCTGGCGCGGTCTGGCCTGCCTGGGCTTTGGGCACATCGAAGTTGGCACGGTGACCCCAAGACCTCAGGACGGCAACCCGCGCCCTCGCCTCTTCCGCTTGCCAGAAGATCGAGCACTGATCAATCGGATGGGCTTCCCTGGCAGAGGCGCTGACTTTGTGCGACAGCAGCTCACTGGAGAGCGTCCGCCTGGACTTATCCTCGGAGTTAACCTGGGGGTGAACAAGGATACGCAGCTCGAAAGGGCTGCAGATGATTATCTGGTACTGATAGATATATTTGCTCCATTGGCAGATTACCTGGTGATCAACGTCAGCTCGCCTAACACGCTCGGGCTGCGCCGACTGCAAGCGCGCCAGGCATTGGAAACTCTGCTCAGGGCGCTAACCACGCGGCGGAAAGAGATCTCGCGCGCTACCGGAAACTATATACCTCTGCTCGTCAAACTTGCCCCTGATTTAAATTCTGGCGAGCTAGACGATGCCCTGGAGGCCATTCTACATTTCAATCTAGATGGGGTCATCGCCGCCAACACAACAGTTTCACGGGATAGGCTGCGTTCCCCGCTCGCAGTCGAGACGGGCGGTTTGAGCGGAGCTCCACTTCGAAAGCTTAGCACAGAGATGATCCGCCAGATCGCCAAATACACCGGGGGGAAATTAGTGATCGTTGGTGCAGGGGGCGTGATGAGCGCAAATGACGCACGCCAGATGCTCGACGCGGGCGCTGTTCTGGTCCAGGTCTACACCGGGTTGGTCTATGAAGGCCCAAGCCTCGTGAAAAAGATCATCGCTGCGATCTGATACCGAACTTCAGCAGCAATTAGCTGCCGTTATGCAGCCAAACCTAACTATGGAATCGAGCTTGCGAATTCCCAGCTGCCGTCTTCAAGCTGTTCAAATTGTGTCGTCTCGCCGATGATTTCAAACCAGGTGTTGCCAGGTTTGAGCGGGTACAAGCGATCATTTGGCAAGAGCAACTCGGGCAGCTGGTCGGCAGCCTGGCGTCTCCAGATCAGCGGGTATATCTGCCCATCGCGGAAGGCATAACCAGCCCCCTGCCCCATGAAGGGTTGATCGATAATCTCGGTAGAGTTCGACTTCTTAAAATATTGGTGGGGCACCAGCAGGACAATTACATTGGTTGCCGAAATCTGTCTCTCCGTCAGGCTATCCATAAGCGGGGCGTACCCACTGTCGCTGAGGTTTTTAGCTCCGGTCTCCTGGTAGCGCAAATACACACCTGCCAAGGGGTCGTACTCCCAACGGTGATAAGATACCAATGAGTATTGGATCGAGAACAGCTCACCTCCATTACCGCTCGCAGGCGTCTCCAACTCGAAGCGCAAACCGGACAGATTTTGCCTGTCATTATTTGTCCTGCGTTTTGTCAAGTAAGCGGCAATTTGTGCAGTGTCGGCATATAAAGTGTTGTATGCTTCTTTTAGGCCAAAACGACACAGGGGCGGGCAATTTTCAGCCTGTTCCACAATCAGGTGATACTTCAAGTCAGGTGCAAACAGGAATTTAAGCACAGCGTCATCAGCCCATCCAAAGATAAAAATGCCATGATACATGCGCATGACATGCGCGTCGAAAAGGCGCGCCGAGCGGATTGGCCCTACCCGTTCGGCATCTTTTCCATAGAAAACCCCCACAAAACGCGACATGCTATCGCCAATGTAATATTCGTAGACATGATCCGCTTGTGATAGCCCCCACTGTGGTCGTACGCTGCGTGGAAAATTGGTCACCTTGATGACAATCGGGCGCCGCTCCAACAGTTGCGGCGGGTCAACCGGCAGACCGGTGAGTGGGTTAATCGGCTCAGGAAAATCGCTCGGCCCATAGGCATACACAAATGGGGTTGCCGTGATAGGTGGCTCAAGCGTCGCGCTGGGGGTAGCCGTCTCAGTGGCGATAGGGATCGTGGCGATCACTTCAAGATCAGCGCTTGGTACTTCGGTGGCAGTCGCAGTGATCTCACCTTGAGGTAAGGCAGGCGCTGAAACCTGCGGGTCTAATGCGACCGCGGCACAGCCTGAGATCATCAACGCCCAGAGCACGGCAATGCTAGAAAGACCCGTTTTCATACCGCTAACTTGAGGCAGGCTGGAATGACTTCTATGGGATGCGGCTTTCGAAGCGCCATACTCCGCTTTCGTTGCCCCAGCGAGAAGATTGGCCGATCACCTGGAACCAGGTATTGCCTTGTTTAAATGGAAATGGGTTGCCATTCAGATCTAGGAGAGACAGAACCGATTCCAGCTGAGGGCGGTACCAGCGAACCTCGTATGCCTGTCCATCCCGGAAGATAAAGGCTGGACCGCTGACATCGAGCAAGATATCCACGACATTGTATCGCCCATTCCTAAGGTAATCATCGTGAACGGCGAAAACTACCACCACATTCTGGGCAGATATTGGCTGCTCCGTCAACCGGTCAACCAGCTGCTCATAACTCTCGCCTTGTCCCGTATCCTCCTGCGTATCCACATAACGCAGATAAGACCCAGTCGTTGGGTCATAATCCCAACGATTGTAAGCGCTGATCGAATAGCGGACGAATACCTGGCTCGCCGATCCACCTCCCGCGGGAGGTTGGAGTTCAAAGCGCATGCCATCCAGGTTCTGGCGGCTGTTCGAGATACCCTTGCTATTGATGTACTCAGCCATTTGTTGGATGCCGGTAAGCAAATAATTTGCCCCATTGGGATCTTCCCGCCACATCGGAGACGAGCTACCTTGCACGATTAACCGGTCGTAGTATTCCGAGTTCAGCAAGACATTCAAGATGCGCTGGTCGGCGCCACCGAAGGCAAAGATGGACCGATACATGCGCACCAGGCGGTTATCCAACAAGCGCGCAGAGCGAATCGGGCCAACAATTTCAGCGTCGTTTCCATAAAAGAGGGCATGCAGGCGGGTCATGCCATCGTTTTGATAATAATCGTAGACAATATCAGCCAGCGAGAGACCCCAGGGTGGGCGCTGGCCGCGAGGGAACATCTGTATCTTCACCGCCAGCGGACGGCGCTCCAGCAAGGCAGGATCAGCAAGAGTTAGCCCGGTGAGAGGATTAACACCTTGCGGGAAATTCGCTGGGCCAACGTCTTGCGGGAGTGGGGTGGCGGTGGGTGGCGAAGGCGTTTCTGTGGCAGTAGGGGTGGGTTGTACAGTTGGTGTTACTGTGGGTGTTTCGCTCGGTGCTAGACTCGGGGTGCTGGTCGCCTCTGTAGTGGGCGTGGGCGCAGGCGCGGCAAAGGTTGAACATGCGCTCAGAGCCACAACCATCAAACCAACCAGAGTCCATCGCTTGTTCATCATAATCTCCATTCTCCAGAAAAAAACTCAAAAGGTAATCATACAGGGCTTTCAACCTTGTGAAAGCCCAAGGAGGACCCCAAATCCCATCCTTTTGAAAACCCTGGGTAATCATACCGCAAAACTTGCGTTTTTCTTGAAACACTCTATAATTCAACTCGTATGGCTGATGCACGGGAAAAACTGCACACAAATAGCCAGACTTTGAAATTGCTGGTTTTCGTTGCCGTAGGGTTCCTATTCCTAGGCTGGCTTTTCAACACTCCCCCTGGCTTACTGGGCAAAGCAGACGCAATCGGTTATGCGGTGTGCCACCGCATAGACCTGCGCTCCTTCCATCTAGGAGACCGCACGTTACCATTGTGCGCGCG
>DATCYX010000512.1:0-4786 GCA_036526235.1 Anaerolineales bacterium
TCGCCTGCGTTGTATATCGAACGCATGCAACCCAGGAACTCCGATGTGTTGCTAGACTTCCCTCGGACTCCAGCGACTACAAGTGCTGTAAAAATTGATCGAGAGATGGAGATGAACGAGGTAATGATGATGGGCTTGCGCCTGACCGAATTGGGTGTCTCTCGAGCTGATTTTCAAACTCGCTTTGGGGAAGCGTTGGAGGATGTTTATGGATGCCAGATTAGCAAGCTCGTCGGATTGGGGCTATTAGAACGGTATGGAGAAGCTCAAGATGCTCTGCGACTAACCAAACCAGGGAGGCTGCTCGGCAACCAGGTATTTATAGAATTCGTCTAGCTGCGCATAGCCAAAGAACGAGCGAAGGGGGATCTGTGGTTATTTCCCCAACACGTTTTACCCCCGCCTTTTAATTAACAGGTTAGCTAACTCTTCCAGAGACTTTCCCGCTTCGTTTCCAGACACAGCTTTGTGTAGATGACTCAAAGCCTGGTGGGTGAGCGTGTCAACAGTTTCTTGAGTATAGCGACGGGCTCCTTCGGCTTCTAACTGATTTGCCAGGAAGGGTATTTCATCGGGCTGTAATGACCCTTGCTTCCAACGCTGTGCAAAGGGACCGTTTAGGCTGAGGCCAAAGAGCACGGGAAGAGATTTTTTACCGGTAAGCAGATCGCTCTCAGCAGATTTCCCTGTCAGAGCTGCATTACCCCACACACCCAGCAAATCATCTTGAGCTTGGAATGCCAATCCCAAGTAATGACCAAATTGACAAAAATTATCCTGCCTCTCATCATCTGCTCCTGCAATGAGCGCGCCCAACCCGGTGCAAGCGGCCAGTAACGCAGCGGTTTTACCGCTCACCATTGGCCAGTATGCTTCTAAGGTTAGGTCTTTCCGATCTTCGTAGGAGATATCCATATATTGCCCCTGGGTGAGCTTGAGGCATGTTTCATGTAAAATGCGGATTGCATTGATGGTGATGGCAGGGGACACTTTCTCTTCCAATCGCAGAATCGACAAGTGCGCCAAGGTGAAGAGCGAATCGCCGGCGTTAAGAGCCTGCGGTACGCCCCATTTTTTCCAGACAGTAGGGCGGCCGCGTCGTAATGGGCTGTTATCTTCAATATCGTCGTGGATGAGCGAGAAGTTGTGCACTAGCTCTACAGCAGCCGCGGCCGGAAGGGCGTCTTTCCAATTTCCGCCAGCAGCTTCGCACGATAACAGCAACAGTAATGGGCGAACCCTTTTACCCGATGTTCCAATACCAGTGCCCTCCCCTTGCCAGCCCATGTGGTAGGCGAGCATTTCATACAGCTCTGACAACCCGTCGCCATTCACAATCGCTACGGCATGGCGAAGTTCGTCTTCTAAGGGCGTAAAATATATCGAAGTGTAATTTGACAGCGCCATAGTATTCCTAGAATAAAAATCTTTTTCGTTCCATTCCGTTCCGAAAAGGGTACTTCGGGTAAAATGTCAATCGATTTTGACAAGCTGAGTATTGCGCAAGCTTTCTAGATCTGGCACTCCTGCTGCAAACATACACACCTTGATTTCATTTCGGATTTCAGCGATGCTCTGGAGTGTATCTTCCAGGGAACGAACAGCGGCTTTGAGGAAGGGTCCAGCCATGCCACCTAAGTGGGCTCCAAGGGCTATGGATTTGGCGATTTCTACCCCGCTGCGCAGGCCACCCGAGGCAAAAATTGGCAAACCAGGTGCAGCGCGCCGTACATTAAGAATTGATTCGGCGGTAGGTATGCCCCAATTTATGAATGCTGCTGCAAGTCTGGATTGACTTTCGTCTTGGGCGCGGTGCATTTCAACCTGCGACCAGGATGTGCCACCAGCCCCGGCAACATCGATGGCAGCAATGCCAGCCTCGGCTAGCATTTTGGCAGCTTTCTCAGAAAATCCCCAACCGACCTCTTTGGCGATGACAGGCACAGGGAGGGATTTGCACACATGTTCAATTTTTTTCAAGAGCCCAGCAAAGCGCGTGTCTCCTTCGGGCTGGACAGCCTCTTGAAGGGCATTTAGGTGCAAAATCAATGCATCTGCCTCGATCATATCCACAGCACGCTGACATTCGGCTATCCCATAACGGTAGTTAAGTTGTACGGCTCCAAGATTAGCGAGAAGCAAAATATCGGGGGCGACGTCCCGTACTTTGAAGGTGACGGCTAAATCCGGTTGCTCAATAGCTGCTCTTTGGGAGCCTAGCCCCATGGCCACGCCTGTCTCCTGGGCCGCTGAGGCCAGCGTACGGTTGATGGCTGCTGCATCAGCGGTGCCACCTGTCATGGAGGAAATTAGGATCGGGGCGTTGAGTTTTTTTCCAAAGATGTCGAGATTTAAATTCACATCTGCAAGATTTAGTTCAGGTAGTGCCTGGTGGATAAAATGATAACGCTCCAGCCCCGTGGTGAGACCGGAACGTACATCTTCCTCCAGATTAATGCGAATATGATCGGATTTTCTGGTGCTAATCTGCGTAACTTTTGTCATGTAAAGGTGTTCCTGTCAGTTAGAGCTATCTTACCAGTCTGATTTTTGCCTGTCAACATACTGGGCTTGACAGATTAGATACCCTGAGTAAAATTGGCAGGATTATAATTAACCGAAGGAGGCATGCTATATGTCCGATACATTTGATGAAATCAAAACCATTATCGTCGACCTGCTTGGGGTTGATGGTGATAAAGTCACTTTAGATGCGCGCTTTCGTGAGGAGCTCGAGGCTGATTCGCTCGATCTTGTGGAGCTAATTATGGCCTTTGAAGATAAATTCGGAGGAGAGATTTCTGACGAAGACGCCCAAACGATCACGACCGTTGGTGAGGCGGTCAAATATATCGATACACATATGTAACAAAAACTGCCGGAAATAGATATCTGTGGTGCGATTGCACCGCAAATATCTATTTCCGGCAAATTATTTAAGGGGGAAAAGCTTATTGGAGTAAATCTGGTATTTCTTCTGGATGCCGAGCAACACTTACGCCAGCAGCCTGCAAGGCTCTGATTTTATCGCTAGCCAATCCGGATCCACCTTCCACAATGGCACCCGCATGCCCCATACGTTTACCTGGTGGGGCTGTCTGCCCGGCGATAAAGCTAACCACGGGTTTGGTCATACGGCTTGCTATGTATTCAGCCGCACGTTCCTCATCTGAACCGCCAATCTCCCCAATCAGGACGATTTTATCTGTATTAGGGTCTTCTTCAAAAAGATCTAAACAGTCGATGAAGCTTGTGCCATTGATAGGATCGCCTCCAATACCCACACAGGTGCTCACCCCCATATTTAATTGCTTGAGTGCAAAAAGCACCTCATAGGTAAGCGTTCCAGAACGCGACACCACACCAATGTTACCGGGTATAGATATATCCCCAGGGATGATGCCCACCTTGGTTGCACCAGGCGTTAGCAGCCCGGGGCAGTTCGGTCCAACTAGGCGCACACCTTTCTGATCCATATAGCTGCGCACACGCATCATGTCCTGGACAGGGACGCCCTCTGTGATGCAAACCACCAATGAGAGACCTGCATCTGTAGCTTCAAACATGGCGTCTGCCGCGCCGCGGGCTGGGACGAAGATCACGCTGGTATTTGCTCCGGTGGCTTCTACAGCGATTTTCACCGAGTCGAAAACCGGGATTTTTCCATCTAACACCCATTCCCCACCTTTTCCGGGTCTTGTTCCAGCTACTACATTGGTGCCAAACTCGACCATCTGTTGTGTGTGAAAAAGCCCTTCATTCCCCGTGATACCCTGCACCAGCAGGCGGGTGTTTTTGTCGACTAATATGCTCATGATACCGCCCCTTTCGTAGGTTGAGCTTGTGCGGCGGCGACAGCTTTGCGAGCAGCGTCAGCTAGCGTCTCGGCTGTGATCATATTGGCATCGGCAAGTATCTGTCGGCCTTCTTCAGCGTTGGTGCCCACCAAGCGAATAACCATGGGGACCTTGGTTTTGACCTCATCCAAAGCGACGAGAATGCCTCGAGCAACTTCATCGCCTCGCGTGATACCTCCGAAGACATTAAAAAGCACCGCTCTCACGTTTGGGTCAGCTAGAATGATGCGCAAAGCTGCGGTGACCTTGTCAGCGCTGGCACCTCCGCCAATATCAAGAAAGTTTGCTGGCTCTCCTCCAAACAGCTTGATAATATCCATGGAGGTCATTGCTAATCCAGCACCATTGACCATGCAGCCTATATTTCCATCCAACTTTATGAAGGACAGGCCATACTTTCGCGCTTCGATTTCGGAGGGAGCCTCGGCATCCAGGTCACGCATCTCAGCCAGGTCAGGGTGACGAAAGAGAGCGTTATCGTCAAGCACCATTTTGCCATCCAGTGCCAGCAAGCGGTTGTCTGACGTGATTACGAGGGGGTTGATCTCTGCCAGCGTAGCGTCACAATCAAGGTAGGCTTTCCAAAGGCCATGGGCAATCAGACCAAATGATTTCCAGTGCTCACGCGGCAGGTCGATCCCGGCAGCGATATCACGCGCCTGATAGTCTCCTAGTCCCAAAAGCGGGTCTATGTGAGTCTTGATGATTTTTTGGGGCTCTTTTCTGGCGATCTCTTCGATCTCTACGCCTCCAGCTGAAGAAGACATCATCACAGGTTTGCGGGCAGTACGGTCATTGGTGATGCCTAGATAGATCTCTTTCTCGATTTGTGCAGCCTCATCAACAAGAATTTTGCGCACTGGAAGGCCTTTGATCTCCATTGCTAATATTTGCGCCGCAAGTTCCTCAGCTTCATCTGGGTTTTTGGC
>DATCYX010000513.1:0-9124 GCA_036526235.1 Anaerolineales bacterium
GCACGGACCACTATCTTCGAGTACATCGAGGTGTGGTATAACCGTCATCGGCTTCACTCTTCCTTGGGCTATCTCAGCCCTGTGGAGTTTGAACAATTTTCCGGACATTAATCGTGTCCACTATTTCGAGAAATGTCCCCCTTCCTAGGGGAAGGGGGTAAGGGGGATGGGGAAACATAAAAAGGAGAAGGTTATGCATTACATCCCGATTTTATCCACGCTGGTCAGCTTTGCCTTTGCGGTGGCGGTCTTAAATCGCTACCGGGTTAGAAAAGGTGCTCACCTGCTGCTTTGGGGGATTGGGTTGATTTTATATGGGCTGGGGACGCTCTCAGAGGTGATCCTGGGATTTACATTTAACGCCCTGGTGTTAAAAATCTGGTATCTCAGCGGGGCGATGCTCACTGCAGCCTGGCTGGGACAGGGGACGATCTTCCTGCTGGTAAGACGCTCCAGTGTGGCGACGGGACTGGCGCTCTTCCTGGTTGTGCTATCGCTTGCGTCGCTTGCTCTGATCCTGGCAGCGCCGGTGAGCGGAGCGGCGGCTGCCTACGATATCAGCCAGCCGATATCCGGGCAGTACAAGGAGATCCTCAGCCGCAGTGGGGCTATCATTGCCTTGACGATTTTCCTGAACCTGTACGGCACAGTGGGACTGGTTGGCGGGGCGCTGTACTCGGCCTACTTGTTCTGGCGTAAGCGGGTGCTGGCATACCGTATGTGGGGCAATTTTTTGATTGCCGCTGGGGCGCTTATGCCAGCCATGGCAGGCTCATTTATCAAGGCTGGGCTGGTCGACTGGCTTTATCTGAGCGAGCTAATCGGCGTGGTGCTCATGTATATCGGTTTCCTGTGGGCCACGGCACGCCCGCAGGTAGCAGGGGAGTCACTGGTATCGGCACCATTGAATTAAGGGCTATGCCCATGTTTATTCCCCCAGTGGTAGAATAATCCCGTGAGTACAACTACCTCTACCCTCGTCGATAATTCATTCTTTGCCCGCATCCGGCGCAACCACGGGCTGGAGCATGCCACCTTGCATATTCTCTCCAAACGCTTTCCCCGCCAGAGCATGGCAGGGTATTCGGATTGGCGTGGTTTCTGGATAATAGCAGATGTCCCGCTTGAGGAGGTACAAATTGCCGTTGAGACCGCCCGGAAACGCATGCGGGGGGGCGAGCGCGAGCTGGCGGTGCACCCAAACTGCGGGACTAATTTTGTTGTTTCTGGTATTCTGGCGGGGATCGGCGCAACCATGGCCTTGTTCGGTGTGGGGCAACGGAAGAGAGACTGGCTGGAGCGCATGCCGCTGGTAGCGACGATGGCCACGCTGGCTCTCATCATGGCCCAGCCCCTGGGTTTGCTAATCCAGTCACGCCTGACCACTTCCGCCGACCTGGGGGATATGCAGGTGGTGGAGATATTCTCTGGACGGCGCGGTCCCTTGCCAGCCTATCGAGTCCTGACACGCGGGTGAGCATGGCTGACGACCCCCCTGTAGTCTACGTCTTGCACGGCGAGGACGAGTTCGGCATTGCCAGCTTCTTGGCCGACCTGTCTGGCAAGCTGGGGGATGCTACGACCGCGGCGATGAACACTACCCGCATGGATGGCAATACAATGACCTTGGAAGGGTTGCGCGAAGCAGCCATGGCCCTGCCATTTTTAGCCTCCCGGCGGCTAGTGGTGGTGACGAACCCAAGGGCGCGGCTTAATTCCCCCGAAATTCAGGAGAAATTCTTCCACCTGCTGGACCAGGTGCCTGTCTCTACTGCAGTGATTTTGGTGGAGGGACGCACCTTGAAGGAGGATGATTGGTTGTTGCGCTGGGCGATGGGAGCGGGTTCCAGAGCCTACGTGCGCTCCTTCGCTCAACAGAAAGAGGGGGAGATGGTTCAGTTTATACTGCAGCAAGCCAGGCAAGCCGGAGGGCAGTTCGCTCCTGCGGCGTCCTGGAGGCTGGCGCGCATGGTTGGGTCCGATACCCGCCTGGCTTTCCAAGAAGTGCACAAACTCCTGGCTTATGTAAACTATAAACGCCCGGTAGAACCCGAAGACGTGGAGACGCTCAGCGTCCCTGTCTTTCACGATAAGATTTTTGCCCTGGTGGATGCCCTGGCTGTGCAGGATGGTCATAAAGCGAGCGGGTTATTGCGCCGTTTTCTCGAAGAAGAAGACCCAATGTATGTAATGGCGATGATAGTGCGCCAGTTCCGCCTGCTGCTGCTGGCTCGTGAGATACTCGATCAGGGAGGAATGGCAAAGGACGTTCAATCCCGGTTGAAGTTGAAACGCTTCGAAGCCAGCAAGATCACAGAGCAGGCACGGCGCTTCTCCTTAGCGGCGCTGGAGGGAGTTTATCGCAGCTTGCGGGATATCGACGAGGCGATCAAGTCTGGTCGGATTGAGGACGAAGTAGCTTTGGACAGCATGGTGGCGGGCTTCACGACTCGTTAGCCTGAAGTGTCCCATTAACGCCAATCCAAAAATGGTTGGGGCGGATAGACGGGGAGATGCGCACTTCGACATTTCCGCTTTTCAACGTCTCATTTCCATTAGACGTAGGTGATGCGCCGATCATGCTGGGATGCACAAAGCACACGTTTGGCGTCTTACCGTACTTATTACGGTAGTAGCTGGTAGCGCGCTCGATCTTGGCATTCAACTCGGTTTTGGGGTCGTTATCAAACCAGAGCATACCGATATTCATAGGCTATTCCTTTCCGGAACCCAGAAATGGATCCATTCGCCGTCCATCAGGGTTGAGAATACCCCTGGTATTTCAAAATGTGGGGGTGCAGCCCCCAATCCAGCGGGCAATTGAGACGTGGAAACCCTTCCTATGAAATGGGTTCCAAATGCTTCATACATCCCATCACGAATCCGCCATAGTTGATTCATCTTGATCGAGCTGATGGGCCAAACCGCCCCCTGGGATCCGTGTGCGACAAGCCACTTGAGATAACAATTGATTTCGTGATCGTTGTTCTGAACGAATGCTGCCAGGTCGTCGATAGCCAGGAGCTCAACACCGCCATTATTCCTGCCGTAGATACGTTGATCAGCCAGCTCAGCTAGCTCGACAACCATCTCGCTGGCAGCCCGGTCGTAGGTCGACAGGATTGCCCGGCAGTTATCCATCGCTTCTAAGGATTCGAACTGACCTGGATTTGGGCTGATCACCGAGCAGACAACCTTTGCTGGGGAATTTAAAATGCAGGCAGATTCTAGAATGGTCTGCAGCAGGCGTGTCTGTCCGCTTTGCTCATCGGCGATGATGAGGATCGAGCCTGGTGAGGTGTCCGATAAATCGAGCAGGAAGGGTAGCCCGTCTTCGCACATGCCGATCAAAGCAGAGTAGGGCGGCAGCGGGCTTAGACGTTCTAGCAAGCCGCTCAGGGATTGATTAATATCTCTCACCGGTGTGTTAAGGTTGTACATGGCGCGTGCTCCCATTTCCGGGGCTACCCGTTCGAGGACCTCAAGAAAGATTTCCAGACGCTCTTGGGTGGATAACATCGCAATTGTATTATAACAGAACGTATGTTCTATGTCAAGAGATGCGCGCAGCAATTTCCCCCCTCCTGTGGGGGGAAGCCGCTCTCAGGCGATTGCCTGCCTGAGCTTTGACAGGCAGTATATTCGGTCTTATAATTTGAGTGAGCCACACATCTATTTATTCCAGATCGGCCACATCACTACAATTCAAAACGGATGCCACTGGCGGTATGTTACAGCTTGAACCCAATTGCTCAGTTGGGTTTGTGGATATTAGGCAAATTGAGGCAGGCGCAAATAGCAATGGAGGAAGGAAAATGGCTACTTATGTGTCCTTGATCAGCTATACCCAACAAGGTATGCAAAAAATCAAAGAGAGTCCTGCGCGGCTGGATGAAGCCAAAAAGGTTTTCAAATCTATGGGTGCAGAGTTGAAAGCGTGGTATTTATTGGTTGGTGAGTATGACGCGCTTGTCATCAGTGAAGGTCCGGATGGTGAAACAGTCGCTAAATTGCTCTTGATGATCGGCGCGTTAGGAAATGTGCGCACTCATACGATGCTGGCTTTCACAGAAAACGAGTACAGGAAGATCGTCGCTGGTTTACCGGGATAATATAAATCGAGTAAGTCAATCAATCTGAGATCAGCTGCGCTGCCTCATAGAGCAACTCCTGGCGGAAGGTTATTCTGCCAGGAGTTTTTTGTAGGAACAGCGAGAGTATGCAGCGAGCAGCCTCACCGACTATTCAAATTTCAGATTTGATCCACCAGCTGATGCTTTCGATGTGGTAGGTCTGGGGGAAAACGTCGAAAGGGGTGATGTTGACTAAATCGTATCCCCCGTCGATCAACGCCCGAGCGTCACGCGCCAGGGTAGCCGGGTCGCAGGAAATATAGGCGATCTGCTGAGGCCGCAAGGCGAGCAATCCATCTCTCACTTCTCGTCCCAAGCCAGCGCGTGGGGGATCGACCAGCACGATGTCGGCATGCATGTCCAGGCTTTCCATGACGTGTTCTGCGGAAGCCTCGTACAACTCCACGTTGTCGTACTCGTCCAGGTTGTATTCAAAGTCAGAGCAGGCCTGAGGGGAGGCCTCAACCCCCACTATGCGCGCCACGCGGGGCGCTAGAAAGGCGCTGAACAGTCCCACGCCGCAATACAGCTCCAGCAGCGTTGTGCTGGTTTCCAGGGATAAGTTCGACAAAAGAACCTCAACCATGGCCTCCGCCACCAAGCGGTTGACCTGGAAGAATGACCCGGCGGAGACGCGAAAAGGGCGGCCCAAGACTTCGATCTCGATGAACTGGCTGCCCGCTAATAAAAGCGAGCCCCACGGGCTGAGGTGCACAACCGAGAGGGGCAAGTCTTCAATGCTGAGCTCTGGAGTCTCTGGCAGTTTGCTTTCCAGGATGAGCTGCAGCTCGTCCCCGGCACCCGCCCGCAGCCCGATGCGATCCAGACCGGGAATCGGCTCGAACTCCAGCATCGGCCAGGTGGTGTTGAGCGCCTCTTCGGGCAGGTGGCACTCCTGGAGCGGGAAGACCTCGTTGGAACGCGGTTTTTGGAGACCAAGTGCACCTTGGGAGGTCTGGTGGAACTGCATAAAGTTGCGATAGCCCCACGCCAGAGGCGAGGCTATGGTCTGCCCCACAGGCGGGTTTGAGATGCCAGCGATGCGCTCCAGCTGTTCGGCTACGATGGCCTGCTTGGCAGCCAGCTGCGCCGCATAGGGTAGGTGCTGGTAATGGCAGCCCCCGCAGGTGCCATAATGCCGGCAGCGGGCTTCGACGCGCTCCGGCGATGGACGCAGGATTTCCACCACCTCTCCCCTGGCATGGCGGCGTTTGTCTTCCACCAGGCGGATAGCGACTTTCTCGCCGGGCAGGCCCAAAGGGACAAACACTATACGTCCATCCGGCAGCCTGCCCAGGGCATCGCCGCCGTAGGTCAGGGAATTCAGCTCAACTTCGAGGATGCTTGATGAACTCATCCAGCGCCGCCAGCAGTTTCTGGATATCGTCCAGCTGGGTTTCGCCCATGTGGGCAATGCGGAAGGTTTTGCCCTTCAGCGGCCCGTAGCCATTGGCGATGCGCATCTCGCGCTCCAGCAGGAACTTGTTGAGGGCCGGGATATCCCACTCCAGGGTATTGAGCACTGCGGAGACAGTCTGCGAGCGGTAGCCCTCGGGGGCGTGCAGCCCCAGCCCGCGCTGCGTAGCCCAGCTCTGCACGCGTTCAGCCATGGCGCTGTGACGGGCAAAGCGATTCTCCAACCCCTCAGCCTTGATACGGTCAATTTGCAGGTCTAGGGCGAAGATCAGGGAGAGGGCTGGTGTGGCGGGGGTGGAGTCTTTCAGGCGGTGCTTCTCCATCAATACCAGGTCGAAATACCAGCCGCGGTTCGGCACGCCCTCGGCGTAAGCCAGAGCCCGGTCAGAGACTGCCCCCAATGCCAAGCCGGGGGGTAGCGCCAGGCACTTCTGTGAAGAGGTGAGCAGCATATCGATGCCCCAGGCGTCCATCTCGATCTTTGCCCCGCTCAGCGAGGAGACGGCATCCACGCAGATCAGCGTGTCTGGGCTGACGCTGCGGGCTGCCGCGGCGATTTCCTGGACGGGATTTTGCAAGCCAGTGGAGGTCTCGTTGTGCACCACGGTGAGCATTTCGTAATGCTTGCTTTTTAGAGCTGAAGCGACCAAATCGCCGCTGATGGGGCGGTTCCATTCCACTTCCAGCAGGTCAGCCTGCTTGCCGTTGGCGCGGGCTGTTTCATACCAGCGCTTGGCAAAGGCGCCGTTGACGCAGGAGAGCACACTCTCTTTGGCGAAATTGCGCACAGCGGCTTCCTGCAGCCCGCTGCCGGAGCTGGTCATGAGAAAGACCCGCTGCTGGGTGTAGAACAACTGGCGCGCCTTATCCGAAGCGCGCTGGAAGATAGCCTCGAACTCCTTGCTGCGGTGGGGCAGCATGGGTCTTGTCTGGGCATATAAAACCTGCGGGTCGACATCGACCGGGCCGGGGACAAACATGCGGGACATAACGCCTCCGAGAAACGTGCCTATAGATTCGAGTGGGGATATATATCCAGACCCCATTGTACTATTATCTTCTCTCTATTCTCGAATCCCTTATAATTGCCCCCATGCGTCGCACCCTGATACCCTTTGTTATGGTCTTGCTGCTGGCTTGCCGGGCTGCCTCCTCCTTGCCATCCAGCCTGGCTCCAGCTACCCTAACGCCGACCCTGCCGCCAACCGTCACGCCTGCGCCCACTTACACGCCTTCGCCCAACTTGCCAAGAGCAACCTATGATGTGCGCTTTCACCCCGATGGAGGCCTGTATGTCGGCGACCAGGTGAGCTTTGAGGTGATTGCACCCCCGGAGACCAACCTGCGGGGTCGCAGTGCTGTGGTAGAAGTGCAGGGGGTAGAAGATGCTGTCTTTGGACCGGTGGAATTCGAGCGCTACGGCATTGCGGGGCGGGTGCAGTCCACCATGACCTGGGCTTGGGATACGTCCGGTTTGCTGCCGGGCGATTATGCTGTGACATTCTCGATAGAACCCAATGGGCCAAGCTGGACTGAGACGGTGGCGCTGCTCCCCGAAGATGCCTTGCCCGCGGTTGAACAGCGGGCGCGCTGGGCGCGCGCCGAGAGCAATTGTTGCCTGCTCTACTACATCACCGGCTCCGAGGCTGAGCGCGATCTGGCTGAATTGCTGCAGATGGCGGATCGAGAAGCTGCTACGGTGGAGGAGCGCCTGGATACCAATTTATCTGAGGTGGTGGGGCTGGTCATCCTGCCGCGCATCTTGGGACATGGGGGCTTTGCCAACCAGGACTTATCCGTGTCCTATCTTGACCGGCGTTACACCGGTGGCGAACCGGCAACCATCCTGAGGCATGAGCTGGTCCATTTTTTGGATAACCAGCTTGGAGGCGAGTTGCGCCCAACGATGCTGGTAGAGGGGCTGGCAGTGTACCTGAGCGGTGGGCACTACAAACCAGAGCCGCTCCTGCCGCGCGCTGCCGCCCTCTTGGAACTGGGCTGGTACCTCCCCCTGGACGAGCTGGCAGATGATTTCTATCCCTCCCAGCACGAGATCGGCTATATGGAGGCCGGCGCCCTGGTGGAATATATGGTGGAGCGTTGGGGGTGGGAAGCTTTTAACGATTTTTACCGAGATATCCGCTCTGGCCCCGACCAGGTGGAGGCAATGGACAAAGCGCTGGTCAGGCATTTTGGGATCACCTTCTCCCGGCTGGAGGACGATTTTATAGGTGCCCTGGGGGAGCAGGCGGTCAGCGAGGCGATCAAAGACGATGTGCGCCTGAGCGTGAACTTCTACGATACCGCCCGGCGCTACCAGCAGGCGCTTGACCCATCGGCCTATTACCTGACCGCCTGGCTGCCCAATGGGAAAGAGATGCGAGAGCGGGGGATTGTGGCAGACTACCTGCGGCACCCATCCGCCCCGCTGAACGTGATCCTGGAGACACTCCTGCTCTCTGCGGATGAGCGCCTGCGATCGGGGGATTATGCCGAAGTGGAGATGCTGCTGCAGTCGGTGAATGCAGCGCTGGATGTCTTTGCTCCCTAAATCCCAATGGATCTTCATCTGCTCCAAAATGTCCAGCGAAAGGAAATTAAAAACTCCAGCAACTGACCTTCGGACAAAAGTCTTCATGACCGCAGTTCATGAAGACTTTTGTCCGAACCTCAGTGGTGATTGTCCCATTTTCGGTTGGTTTTTGAGTGATCGCCACATCTGGCGATAATGAAATGCAAATTGGGCTAATTTACCCCCATATATTGGGTCTCGAAAGTCACCAACCAATTTTGGGACAGACACCCTCAGTGAAACCTCTTGATTTTTTGTTTTTTTGTGCTATTATGGTATGCGTATCATGGTACACATATCATAATAGGCTTGTAACTGATTAGCCAAAATGCCCACAATCCGCGAGGTTGCCAAAAGAGCTGGTGTGTCACCGATTACGGTTTCGAGAGTGGTTAATGATTCGGGCTATGTAAGTGAAAAAACCAGAGCGCGCGTTGAAGCCGTAATTGAAGAGCTGGGATATGTCCCTAATATGTTGGGGCCGAGTTTGCGCTTTAAACAGACGAAGACGCTGGCGGTGGTAATTACAGACATCACCAACCCCTTCTGGACTACGGTGACGCGTGGCGTTGAAGATGTGGCTCAAGCTAACGGTTATTCCACGATCCTCTGTAATACAGATGAATCCGAAACTAAGCAAGAGCAATATATGCAGATGCTCTTGAGAAGGCAAATCGATGGCATATTATTGGTTCCGGCTTCTAGCAAAGCTGAACCAATTAGGATGATCCAAAATCAGGGTATCCCGGTGGTATTATTGGATCGCCAGGTAAATGGGATCGATGTAGATATTGTACGGGCCGATTCTGAAGAAGGTGCCTACCGGCTCACACAACATCTCATTTCTTTGGGACACCAGAATATTGCAATGTTAGCCGGTCCCAAAGATGTTTCAACATCTGTAGACCGTGTGAACGGTTATCGACGGGCGCTAGAGGATGCTGCCCTAAAGACAAACATTGATCAAATTTATTGGGGCAATTTCACTCAAGAAGCTGGTTAT
>DATCYX010000514.1:0-12184 GCA_036526235.1 Anaerolineales bacterium
AATTAAACACAACCGACCCTGGTGATAAGCGGGTAAGCGAACGGTATAAATAAGCTGCACATAGGTATTCTCGGTCTTGCCAATAATCTCACCGTAGTAGTCAGGTAAATTGTCTTGCATCAGCCGCTTTAGGCGATTTTCCTCTTCCAGTCTCACCTTTCCGGGAGGGATCGTACCTGAGTGAGAAATTCCGTCACGGTCAACCATAAACTCGGGTAGTTCTGATTCTGGGATAGGGATATACGCCGCCCAGTTATATATTCGATTGCCTTCCTCTACGGAGCCATCGTGATTGGGAACAAAGTAAATCGCAAGATTACCAGGTAGATTTGAATACGATAGCCGTGGCAACTTGCTCCCCAGGGGGGCACTGTCATCCATTTCCTGTTCGGGTAACAAACCACGCCATAACATATAGCCTCGATAATCCAGGCCAATCTCGGGAAAAAGCAACTGACGACCCAGCGATTGATATCCATCGGCGAATAATACGAGATCGAAATCTGCTTCTGAGCCATCTTCGAATTGCAGGGTGACAGAATCTATATCGTTCGGTATGGCATTTGCGACCTGATAGCCTCTATGGTAGATTTCATCCGGAACTCGTTTGCGCAAGTCGTTCCACAGTGAACTCCAATGAAACGCTTTCAAGTTCAGAGGCATCTCCCATGCAGAATATCCATGCCTTTCGTGCGCAGCTTTGCGGATGATGAAAGGCATGGATGAACAAGATAAATGCGGAAAATCGGAATCAAGAATATCCTGCTCAATTAAAGCCTCCAATACTGGACCTGGCGTCCCAATTCCCCCACCTCGACCCACCAAGCCGCTGCGCGAACGCTCAAATACGCGCACATTATGCCCTTCACGACCCAACAGAATTGCAGCTGAACAACCCGCAATTGAGCCTCCGACGATACCAATATTCAATTTCTTCATCACTTAAAACTCCTGTGTGTATGTAGAACAATGGGAAACCTTACCGACGCTTTATTCGGGGTTTCGAACGCAAGCCAATGCCGATAGCAACTCTAACGAGTAACTCACCCGCCAGGTTTTTGCTCCTTAAAAATTGTACACCATCTCCACCACGACATATAGCTAGATGGTAGAGTAGGGCCTTGTAAGCCATTGATTGAAAAGTTGAACCTTTCCACCCTCATTGGATTATTTCAGGGTTTCGTTCTTTATCCCCCTCAGGTTCACGCCCAAACGCCGCGCCAGCGCACGGCCTCCTTCGGTCATGATGACGTCGTGATTCCAGGAAAAAGCAGATTTTGTCAGAGGCGCTAGCAGGTTCATCCAGGCTTTCGTGGTGCGCACGCGCCAATCATAAGTGACACGGGTGAAGCCTTCTTTTTCTATTAGCTCCCATCTCCCAACCCCATCCAGTTCTCCTCGGGCATGCCCTTCCATCAGGCGAGGAGGCTCATACTCAGTCACTCGCATTTTGAATTCGAGAGTATAGGGTAGCGCCGTCCCCCATTTATAAAGGAACAGCCCCCCTTTCCTATCTGGCTGGCTGGGTTCAAGTTCTGTTACGCTTATTACATATTTCCACCAGGTTGGATAGCGAGTCGCATCGCTCAGCACATCCCAGACTGCATCGATCGGGGCATCCACATCCCAGGTGGTAAAAAAATGATATTCAGCCATCGTGATTCCTCCATCATATGCTCTTGCGAAACGACCGGACCTTCTCCATGAAAGCCCAAACGCGCTGTTCATCGACATGATTCTCGAAATCCCCTTCGAATTTAAAGGTTGTCCCCACCACTGCCCCATCGGCAATACTCAACTGTTCGTCAATGTTCTCCAGGCGCACACCCGTGTTAGCGAAAACCGGCGTCTCTGGGACGGCGTCTTTCACTTTCCGCAGCACACTCACATCGGTCTGTGAGCCCGCGGTAAGGCCGGATACGCATAACGCATCTGGTCGGTGGTTGAATACAGTGGTCTTGGCAATTTCGACGACATCTCGCTTTGCGAGATACTGCGCCGCCTCGGGGACGATATTGAAAAGTAGTTTCACATTTTCGGCGCCTATAGCATGCTGGTGTCGCACAATCTCACCACAATTTGGATTCCACAAGCCGAAATCGCTGGCATACACACCAGAAAAAATCTCCCGCACGAAGCTGGCGCCTGTGGCTACAGCTAAATCCAACGATGCGCTTGGATCCCATAGCACATTGACGCCAAATGGGACGCGGATATGCGTGAGCAGCTCGCCGATAACCCGCGCCATACATGCCACTGTCACAGCATGGACCTTGGTCAAATACGGCATGCTGAATTCGTTGGAGAACATCACCGCGTCCACACCGCCGTCCTGCAAAGCGGTCAAATCTTTCCTCGCCCATTCAATGACCTCTTGTAGGCCACCTTTTTTATCGTAGTAGGGATCACCCGGCAAAGGCCACAGGTGACACATGGCGATAATCGGCTTCTTTACCCCAAAAATTTCGTCTATCCAGGTTTTCATTTCAGTAGCCTCTCGCACAATTGTTTCTGACCTCTCCTAGCACAATTGGGTAGCTTGGCTGGGTTTTTGCTGAATTACACGTTCCCACTCTATGAGGATTCAATATGCCATGCTTTCTAACTAACTAGCCTTTCTCTACCCAACGAGGTGATCGCTGAGCCTATGCATAATGTGCTTGGTACTGGCATACAGGTCGCGAAAGATTTGATAATTGATCTCATACAGCTTGCGGGACTCCAGGTTGGGGTGGATCGTTTCTTTGATTCGCACCCATTGCTTAATCTCGGACAGATCCTTGAACAATCCCACACCGGTGGCAGCTAAGAAAGCATCGCCATAGCTTGCCCCAATTTGTTGTTCAGGGACAACCAAATCGATATTACATACATCCGCTACAATCTGCAGCCATAACGGGTTTTTGGTGCCTCCGCCGACGGCAAGGATGCGCGCTGGTTGAACGCCCTCCTCGCCCATGACCTCAACATTGTGCCGGATGCCAAATGCAACTCCCTCCAAAATAGCCCGGTAAATATCCCCTTTGGTATGCTTGAGGCTCAGACCAAACCAGACCCCTTTCGCCTTCGGATCGTGCAAGGGGGTGCGCTCACCCTCGAAGTAGGGCAGAGCAATCAGGCCGTTTGAGCCGATGGGTGAGGCAGATGCCAAGCTCGCAAGAACAGCATAGGCGTTTTCCCCGCCCTCTTTTTCCTTTTCGATCTCGTAGTGGGCCAATTGGTCACGGAACCAGGTGGTCAGACTTCCAGAGGTGGACATTCCACCCAAGAAGGCAAACGAGCCTTCCTCTAAAAAGTTGGACGACCAGAAACTCTGGGTCTTGATCAGCTCGGCGGTTTTCATGATGAAGAAAATGCTGCTGCCGAACATCAACATCATGTCGCCAAATTCCGCTACTCCAGCACTGACCGCCTCCGCGGCTGCATCTGTTGTGCCCGCCACCACCGGCGTGCCCTCGGCGAGACCAGTCTCTTGGGCCGCCTCGGCGGTCACTTCTCCGACAATCTCGTAACTCCAATAGGCCTTGGGCAGTCGCTCGAGGGGAGTGATTAGCTCAGCGGCCTCTGATATCCACTCTCGCGAGTGGACATCGTATAAAGGAGCATACCCCCCAGCAGTGTAGATATCAATCGAAGCTTTTCCGGTCAGTTTGTGCACCAGATAGGCTTCGCTGGTCAGGAACCAGCGTGTTTTCTGGTAGATTTCGGGCTCGTGATTGCGTATCCACAAAACCTTCGGCCCAGAAGCTTGCGAACTCAGATGCGAGCCGCTGGTTCTGAATATCTCATGCTTCCCCAATTCCCTCTCCAGATACTCGATTTCTGTCGAGGCGCGTGTATCAATGCCATACAGGATGCCCGGACGCAATGGCTTGCCATTTTCGTCGATAGGTAATACACACGAACCGATTGCGCTCGTGCCGATGCCCAGAATCTGTTTCGGATCGATACCACTGCTGGAAAGCAGATTTTTTGTGATTACGACAAAATCATGCCACCAGACCTGGTCGGCATCGTGCTCAAAATAACCCGGCTTGGGCATATCCATGCCATGCGGCACAGTATGGCTGGCGACGACTGTGCCATCCGTCTTCACTAGCACACCTTTGGAAGAATACGTGCCGATATCAACTCCAACCAGAAAGCGATTTGACATTCTCCCTCTCTCCAAGCGAGGATCTAAAGAAGCACTTTGCCATTCCGGAAGACGAGCTCGCCATCCAGATAGATCTCGCCCTCCTGGCGCATGTCTTTGATAATGTCCCAGTGAATAGCAGATTGGTTCGTGCCGCCTACTTTTGGATAGGCTCGACCCAAAGCGATGTGAACGGTGCCGCCAATCTTTTCATCGATCAAGATATCTTTGCAGAAGTAATTCACTTCCGGGTTCGTGCCAATGGCGAACTCACCGATCAAGCTTGCACCCGCGTCCGTATTGAGTACCGAGCGCAGGAAATCCTGGTTAGTGGAGGATGTGGCTTCAACCAATTTCCCTTGTTCCCAGCGCAAGCGGATATCGTGCACCAACCGCCCTCCTAGCACACCTGGAAAATCGAAATAGATGACACCGTCGATGGTGCTTTCCACCGGCGCAGTGGCAATTTCCCCATCCGGCATATTGCTGTGGCCAGCGGCGACATCCCATGTTCGCCCTTCGGTGGAGAAGCTCAATTCTGTCCCTTTGCCGACAATGCGGATTTGATCCCCCTTGGTCAATTCATCGGCCCAACGCCGCCACTCCTGGCTCACGACAGGCCAATCCAGGAAACAGGCGTTGAAAAACATATCTGTGATTGTCTCTTCGTCAACACCAGCCTGGTGTGCCAGGGCGGCATTCGGCACGCGCAGCAAACACCAACGGGTTTTTTGCCAACGCAAGGTGGAGATCTTCCCCATGGCCTGGCGCAGGAGCGATAGCTTTTCGGCAGGGATATCCCAAAACACGTCCAGATTATGGGCGCCCCGTAAGCCGAAATAGACATCGGCCCATTCCATGCCATACGCTTCGATCTCCGGCACCCAGCCGATCTGCTCGGGAGTTCCGTGTACAAGTACCAGCCGGTTCAACTCTTCTGAGAGAAATTGGACTTGTGGGAGCGCTCCAGCCTGGAGGCAAGACCGATATATGGCGTGTACGAGTGGATAGGTTTCCACTTCAACAAAGGCGATCATCACCTTTTCACCGGGTTTGACCGCCATAGAGTAATTCACCAACAAATCACCCAACTGAGCCCAACGTTTATCCATGATCGATGCACTCCTAACCTAGCGTGCGCTTTCACTCATGGGCTTTCCGGAAGCGAGTGAAATAATTAATGACAAAGATGATAATGAGCAAGACACCCCACGAGAAATCCTTGAAGAAAGAGCTGCCGCGTATCCCAACCAGCACCATGTGAAAGCCGGTGGACAGGATTTGCAGGATGAGCACGGCGATAAAGATATCGACCACATGCCCAAACCCTGGCAAAATGCCCGCCAGTACCGCGATGAGGATAGTCAGCAACACATAGGTTGTTGAACCATATTCATACGCCGCAGACATGGTGCGGCTCATGATCAAAATACCAGTAATAGCCGAAAAAACGCCGCTGACAATATAGGTATTCATGATGATGGATTTATTGTCTATGCCAGAAAAATTAGATGCAATCGGGTTCGAGCCAAGCATGCGCGCTTTGAAGCCAAAAGTTGTCCGGTTGAGGAGAAAATAAGTGTAAATGGTCAACAGGACGAAAACCAGGAAAGGAATGGGAATCCCAAAGAATGTCTCGTTCCCAATCCCCGAGAGCTGTTCAGGAAAACCGGTCACGGTTGCACCACCGGTCAAGCCAGTAGATATGCCGGTGTAAAAAGTGAGCGTGGCAAGCGTGGCTAAGATCGGCGGCACGCCAATATGAGCGATCAAAAAGCCATTGATCACGCCACTGAGCCACCCAACGACCAGCGCAATAAGCAGCGCAATGGCGATATAGAGCATAATCTGCTGAGGCGAGGCATCCGGGGGGATAAACTTGACCATGAAAAAGCCAGCTAGCACCGCGGCTAGGTTGGAGGTCGCAACCACCGAGAGGTTGATGCCGCCGGTCAGGATGCTGAGCATCATAGCAAGCGAAAGAACGCCCAGTTCGGGAAGCTGAAAGCCCATAGAGGTGACGCTGCGCACGGTTAAGAAGCGGTCCTCTGTTACAGCGAAGAAGGCAAACAGCACGACGAATACGCCTAGCAGCAGAGCGGTCTGACTGCCCATCTGGATTTTCTTGATCAAGGTGGAAAGACTTTTCATCAATGTGGAAGGGTTTGATTTTGTATCCATAATCATGCCATTAGTAAAGTAATCACTCTGCCTGAGTTAATTCGGTTGTGTGCCCGATTCGTTTGGCGCGGCGTTCTCTTAGCGCTGGAAGCGAAGTAAAGAGTATTAAGATGATACCCACGACCAAGCGCTGCCATTCGACTGGGATGCCGGTCAAAATCAGTGTGCGGTTAATGAGCTGGATGAGCAATACACCTAATGCCGTGCCAAAGACCGTGCCGCGCCCACCTGTGATGGCTGCGCCGCCTAAGATAACCGCTGCCAGCACATCCAGTGGTTGCGTAATAAAGATCACTGGGTTGAAATATCTGCTCAAGAATGCCTGGGTAACCCCTGCTATCGCTGAGAGAACCCCCATGATGGCAAATGTGATCAGCATGATGCGGGTGATATTAAAACCAGAGCGAACAGCCACCTCCCGATTGCCGCCAATGGCGAAAACCCCTCGCCCGATGGTGGTGTAATTCAAAAACCACCAGATCAACAACCCGATGACAACCACATAGATAAAAGATTCGTGCAAGCCCGTAGCACCAACCAGTGGATCCTGGGCAGTGATAATGAACTTGCCGTAATATCCGACCGTGCCCGAAGGTAGATCGAAGTTAGCAGTTGCTCCAACAAAGAAGAGGGTAAAACCGTACCACATGGTGAAGGCGGCTAAGGATACATCAAAGACCGGGAGCTTAAACCTGGTAACCAAAAAACCGTTCAATAAACCCGCTAGTAGCCCCATGGTACAAGCTATGATGTAGTACAACAGGATGCCACCCTGGTAACCTCTGTTAAGGAGGAACATATGAGTGGAATACGAAGTGACAGCCGCAATAGCGACAAAGGAGATATCGATGCCGCCCGCAATGACAATGGGTAGCAGGCCAAAGGCCATGATAAAGAAGACAATAGACGAGCGCAGGATATCAAATACTGTGGATATGGAAAAGAATGCTGGATTGATTAAGCCGACCACCAAGGACAGGGCTACCAGGATGAGAAATATAATGAATTCACTGCTCTTGATAAACTTATTTAACATGGCACACCCTCTAGTGTGAATTAGTTGGAGAGGCGGCAGCACCGACCAGCTCAGAGCTTAATTCCTGCTCAGTGGTCTCCTCGCGCTTGAATTCTTCAACGATTCTTCCAGCACGCATCAATAGAATACGATGGCAGGTCATCAGAAGCTCAGGGATATCGTCGGAGATCAATAAGATACCGATGCCCTGCCTGGCCAAAGAGCGGATCAACTCGTGAATTTCCGCTTTCGAACCCACATCCACTCCTACGGTTGGTCCATTTAAGATCAGAATCTTCGGCTTGCTCGCCAGCCACTTGGCAAGCACCAATCGCTGCTGATTGCCACCAGAAAGGCTCTTGGCAGGCAGCTCGCCTGAAGGTGTCTTCACCTCGAGCTGTTTGATCCAGCGCTTCGATTCTTCGGCTTTGCCTTTCATATTGAGGAGTCGCATTTTATTAATCAGCCGATCGATAACACTGACTACGATATTGTTGCTGATAGATTGCTCCAAGAACAAGCCCTCGCGGATGCGATCATCTGGCACGTAACCAATGCCATATCTGACAGCATCCGTAATGCCCTTGATCTTGACCTCTTTACCTTCAATGAAGATCTTCCCTGAATCTGCCGGCAACTCCCCAAATAAGGATAATGCCAGCTCTGTCCGGCCTGATCCCAGCAAACCCGTAATACCTAATACCTCATTATGTTTGAGCTCGAAAGAGAGATCGAAGAAACCGTGCGAGAGATGTAGGTTTTCAACCCGAAACAAGGGTTCAGCCGCTTCCTGCACTTCCCCAAATTGGATTGCGCTGGTATCAATGTGGCGACCGGTCATATAAAATTCCATCGTCTGGACGTCCAGCCCTTTGGCATCCTGATCCATCACCTTTTTGCCATTGCGAAAGATCACGGTCCGGTCGGCGATTTCGGTTACCTCGGTCAATTTATGGCTAACAAAAAGCGTCGAGATTCCCTGCGCTTTTAGCTCATCAATCAATTTAAACAATGAAGCCACTTCTTTTTTGGTCAAGGCAGTAGTCGGTTCATCCATAATGATGATACGAGCATTGGCCAAAAGCGCTTTGATAATGGCAATCAACTGGCGATCAGCTGTGGACAATGTACTGACGATGGCATCCAGCGGCAGTGAAATATTGATTTTCGCCAAGCCCTCCTTCGCAATGCGGTTAATCTCCGACCAATTGACCAGTTGCTTGCCACTTGCGAGTTGTTCATTGGTAGCGATATTTTCGGCTACGGTGAGGTTGGGGAAAAGAGAAAAATCCTGATAAATAACCTGGATGCCCTCATTAATCGATCCGATCGGGGTTAATTTTTTATAATGATTACCATTGATATAAATATCACCTTCATCCGGTGTATAAACCCCCGAAATGATCTTGATCATCGTGGACTTTCCGGAGCCGTTCTCCCCCACCAAGCAGCAAGTTTCACCCTTATGGATAGATAAACTCACATTGTCCAGCGCGATTACCCCACCAAATCGCTTGCTGACATTTTCGACACGCAGGATTTCCTCTGTCATGGACTATGCACCTTATTTATTATAGGATGTTTAAGAGTGGGCGGCTGAGATATTCAGCCGCCCACTAGTTCATTATATTGGCTTAGAATGGATAATCATCCATGTTGCTGGCGTCCATCTTGATCCACGCCGCCCCATAGATCACATCCACACCGTTCTCGCCTTTCTTGATAACGATCTTCTCATATCCGGGCACACCGAGGTCCATGCCATCTGTTATCGCCTCGCCCTTAATCAATTTGTAGGCCACCACGTTGCAGGCATATCCTGCAGTGGCGGGATCCCAAGCCATAGCCAGATCGACTGCGCCGGTTTTGAGCAACTCGCCGGCATAGGAAGGAATGCTCGTTCCAACCACCGCAACAGCATCCTGCAGGCCAGCTTCCTCAATGGCACGACCAGCACCCACCACGTCGCCCGCTGCGGAACCCAGGACACCTTTGACATCCGGATAGGTCTTGAGGACATCTTTCATGGTGTTGTAGGCCACTTCCTGGTCTTCTTTGGATTCGTACTTGGCGACGAACTCGAGGTTTGGATAGTTGGCATCGGCATAAGCTTTGGCACAATCCTGCCATTCATTGTGGGAGGCATTGGTCAGCGAGCCGACAAACTGGATATACTGACCGGACTCACCCATGCGGGTCGCCACTTCTTTCATCATTTCTTCGCCGTAGGCACAGTTGTCGAAGGCTTCAACATCGTAGTTGAGGGTGCCTGCTTTGGCAGTAGCAGCCTCATGCCCAATGACAATAATGCCCGCATCCATTGCTTTCTTCTGGGCTGGTTCGTTCTCTGGCACACCGTAAGGGACGTTGCAGATCGCATCCACTCCCTGAGCAATCAGGTCCTCGATGATGGCAACCTGGGCAGCCGAGTCAACCTGGGAGGGCCCTTCCATAAAGGCCTTAACCCCATAGTCTTCCCCGAAATCTAACACCCCAGTCTCCAGGCGTAAGAACCAGTTAAAAGCGATCGACTTCACCACTGAGGCGAAGACCATCTCCTCTCCTTCAGGTGGAGCGCCTTCTTCGGGGGGTGCAGCTTCTTCTGTCGGAGCCGCTTGAGGTGCGCAGGATGCCACCAGGGCAACCACCAACAGAATGGATAAGATCAGCAGGCTCTTTTTCATTTTTCTCTCCTTGCAAGATTGATTTCGATTGGTTTATGCTATAGATTATTTTTGCCAGGAATTTTTGCTATTCGCCTCCTTTCAGCAACCAGGTCTTGTGTTCTCCTCATTTAGGAATCGATTCAACCAATAATTTGCCGTTATACCAAGACTATTTCAATTCCCATTTCACGGATTCGATCAGCCATTTTCGGCTCAAGTCCGCTGTCCGTAATGATGCGATTTACAGCCTTCAGGGGCGCGATGGCAGTTAAGGCAACTTGTCCGAATTTGCTCGAATCGACCACAGCGGTGATATCTTTGGCCTGGCGCAGCATAGCCTGCTTAACCAGTGTATCTTCAAGATTGAATTCAGTGAAACCAGTGACTATGTCAACCCCGCCAGCCCCGACAAACAGCTTATCAACGTAGAACTCCTGGATCGTTCGCTCCGCCAGATGGCCCACCATGGATAGCTCGCTGCGGCGCAAGATGCCGCCGGTCAAGATGAGGCGGATGCCGGGATGTTCTGCCAATAACGCTGCGATTTGAAAACAGGGCGTGATGATGGTCAGATTCTGGTGAGCATACAGATGACGGGCAATCTCCAAAGTGGTAGTGCCCACATCCAGCATGACCGAGTCGCCTTTTTTAATCAAATCGGCAGCCGCCTTGCCAATGCGTTGCTTTTCTTCGCTATGGTCGGTGCTACGCAACAAGAAGGGGGGTTCGTAACTGCGCCCATGAGAGCTAACCGCCCCCCCATGTACACGGCGCAATAGACCTTTTCGTTCCAAAATATCCAGATCGCGGCGGATGGTCATTTCAGAGACGTCAAACAATTTGACCAGATCAGCAACCTGGATGGAGTCGTTTTTATCGACTAGATCGACGATAGCCTGTTGTCTTTCGACAGAAAGCATGAGAATGTGCCTTTCGAGAGAGGCAATTCCTACGTTCGAATATGTTCATAATGATACATATTTTTGTTCGTTTGTCAACAAGTTTAAGCCGTTTTCCTCCTAAACTGTCTTGCATTACCAAAGAAACCGCCCGCGCTCTCCAAATCGTCTCAGCAAGATAGCATCCACACCCACGGAACGCCCTGCACGCGCGAGAAATACCACCCCAAGAATGCCAATCGGCAGCATATACGCCCAGGGCCAGTCGTGACCAAAGGTAGCCAGGAAGGTATTGGTCAGGAAGAAAATCCCTGCCAGGCTGAATAGGGGCGTCAGCCCTCCCACCAGCAGCGCCAATCCTAAGAGGAACTCTGCGACCAACTGAAAAGGGGCGAACAAGTGACGGATTGGCAGAATGATCCCTTGGATAAAGGCAGCATACCAGCCTAGCGGATTTTCCGATTGCGGGAAGACGTTAGTGAAGAACTCCAACAGCCCATCCGGCGTGTAAAAACCTTTGAGCTGGTTGCTATACCAAGTGCTCAGGAACATGAGACCCACCATCATGCGCAATAATGCAATCCAAGTTAGCGAATCGATGTTGTCTATTTTCTTAAAAATACTTTTTAGCATTTCTTCTCCTGGGAATATTCCCTCTAGCTGATCCGTTTTACTGCGCGCTTAAACATCTTACCATGCCGGATCAAAGGCCAGGCTGCCCAAATCAATAGCAGGTATAAGGGGATGTATTCGATCAAGCGCACCTGGGCGAATTCGCGCAGGTTATTCGGATCAATGTACGTCAGGTAGGACAATGCGACAGCAATCGAAAAATAAACCCAAGGCCATATAAATCGCCCCACAGACATCTTTTCTCCTTGGGCGGGCGACAAGAAGGGGAGGAAAATGAGGAGCAGGGTCACATACCAGGGATGTAGGGTCGGGGTTAACAACAGGTAGGCACCGATTGGGATCGCGCACAGACGGAGCAGCCTGCGATCCCTTTCAACTGGCTCACCCCGAGGCGAACCATCCCACCGCCAGGCGACCATCCCAGCCACTATCACCACAAGGATCTGTGCAGCACTCGTCAACCACCTTACCAGGCGGACCACATCCGCTCCCACAGCCCAGGCAGGCCACCTGCCGCTCTGCTGGAAACTGCTCAACCCGGTTTCCAGCCAATAATGTATCCCGCTATTAAAGCTCCACCCGTTCAAGTAGATGCGAAGAGCGCCAAACAGTCCCCGACCATCCAGCGCGCCAAATAGCCCCCATCCTGCCCCAA
>DATCYX010000515.1:0-2721 GCA_036526235.1 Anaerolineales bacterium
TCATCAGCCATGCCATTCAAGCGCAACCCGATTAATGCCGAAAAGATCGACTCGCTCGCTCGCCAGCTAGCACAGATGCCGCGCTTGGCATGGGATAACGCTGCCCACTCATTGCTGGAGCGCACACTGGATGATTCTGCAAATAGGCGCTCGCTGCTACCGGATTCTTTCCTCATCGCTGATGAGTTACTGCGGGTTTCACAGCGTGTCCTGAGTGGGTTGCAGATCAACCTGTCTGCGATGCGCCGTAATTTGGCTAACTATGCACCGTTCGCGGGGACTGAACGGGTGCTGATGGCTCTGGGGAAGGCTGGCGCCGATCGGCAAGAGATGCATGAACGCCTGCGTGAGCATGCTCTGGCAGCCTGGCAAAACCTGCAATTGGGTGGGGAGAATCGTCTCGGTAAGCTATTGAGCAGCGATACAGAAATTAAGCGTTATCTACAGGGAAGCGAGATCGAAGCGCTACTGGATGCCAGCGCCCACGTTGGCGATGCGCCACAACGCGCGCGGTCGCTGGCTCATACCATACGCGAAGCAATCTTATAACTGCCCGATTAGCTTCATAACAAAGCGGTGGAAACCGTGAAAAGAGCGTACCGGAGGGGCATACATCAGGATGCACTTGCCACTGACCACATTCAACCCCAGCTGACCAGCTTGCGTTAGCAACTCGTTGGTCTCCGACCCCTGTTGAAGCCATATATTCTTGATGCCAGCTGATGATGCGTCTTGTAGCACGCCCGCTGCTTGCTTGGAAGGTACGCTGACCAAGAGGTTATCTACCTTTTCCTGCAAAGAGCTCAGTTTAGGATAGCATTTTTCCCCATCGATATCTGTAGCTTCGGGATGCACAACGTATACCTGGTAACCGCGCTCCCTGAGCTCTTTGGTCGCCATGTTGCCGAACTTATTTCCCCTGCGCGAAACCCCCACCACTGCCAAACGCTTGTCCTCTATAAAGTTTTGTATTGTTTGATCCATCTTCCATCCTTCCTCGCTCACTGCACAGTAAACAATCGCTTCTTCTTGCGGGAACGAATATTTATTTATGCTAGCAATATTTATACACTATGTCTACTGTTTTTTGTCACCCAGGGACGCGAGCAATATCATGCCAACCCGAATTCGGGGAGGGATAGATATATTTGATCGGTGATATGGCTTTTCGTATTTGGTTCTTTTTTAGAGTTGCTTCTAGGTTGGCGATGATCTCTGTAATATCGAAGTTTATTTATCGCTCATCCTCTATTGGCTCAGGCTTGTTGTCGAGAATCTCCTCGATACGTTCCATGATATCAGGTGTGAGCTTTCCAACAACCTCCAAGGATCCGAGATTCTCACTTACCTGGTCTGGGCGAGATGCACCTGTGATTACCGTACTCACATGTTGATTCTTGAGACACCATGCTAAGGCTAGTTGTGCCATGCTGCAGCCCAGCTCATCAGCGAGTGGTGCTAACTGCCGAGCTTTAGCAATGTTTTGTTGGCTTTCTTCGCTTTCAATCCACTCTTTTAGCCATTCATATCCCTTCAGGTTAGCCCGTGTTCCAGGGGGAAGACCTTGGTTGTACTTCCCAGTAAGCAGCCCGCTAGCTAACGGACTGAAGATGGTGGTCCCCAAGCCGATCTCATCGTATAGCGGAGCATACTCTTTCTCTACGCGCTCGCGATGGAACATGTTGTATTCGGGCTGCTCCATCAGCGGAGGTATCAAATGCTCGCGGCGGGCGATTCGATAGGCATCCAAGATCTGGTATGCGCTCCACTCGCTGGTACCCCAATATAGAGCCTTCCCCTGTTGGATAGCCTGGTTCATCGCCCAGACTGTCTCTTCAATGGGGGTGTAGATGTCGGGTCGGTGGCAAAAAACCAAGTCAACGTAATCCATCTGGAGCCTTTGTAGCGAAGCGTTCAGGCCTTCGAAGATGTGTTTGCGAGATAAACCCCTGTCATTCGGTCCTTTGCCTCCCCAAAAGATTTTGGTTGAGATAACGAGATCTTTGCGTTTCCAATCAGCTTTTTTTATCACATTCCCCATCGTGGTCTCAGCCTTGCCATGGGCATAGGCTTCGGCATTATCGAAGAAATTGATGCCGGCATCATAGGCCAGCTTCATACACTCAAAGGCCACGTCGTCGCTGATCTGTTGTCCAAAGGTGACCCAGGCTCCCAATGAGAGAGCCGAAATTTTTAGTCCTGACTTTCCCAGAAAGCGGTATTCCATATTAGCATTCTCCAAGTGATGTGAAATTTACTAGTTTCTAGAACTGATGTATTCACCGCTGATGGACGGTATCATCCGTCGTTTGTCAACATCAGTTCGTCTTTGATTTTAATCATATTTCTACCCTTCACCACCATTTTAGCAGTTGCTGCTGCCAGGGTGGGAAAAGCCCGTTTGGTGTAATCCATGCCAGGCGTCAATGGAAACGGTGCAGGACCATGATGAGATTCAATCACTCCACCGGCTTCAAGTATCAGCACCCAGACTGCTGCCAGGTCCCAAATCTTAGGTGTGGCCTCAAACGTTAGCACGGCGGCACCGCGCGCTAATGCACAAAAGTCGTAAGCAGCTGAGCCTAATATGCGCGGTTTATAGGGAACACTAACGTTGTAGAGCTTATGGGTTTGCCCGCAGCAAGCGAAGAATGTAGCTGGTTTTTCTTTATCCATTTGTTGAACCCGGATGCGCTCCCCATTCCAGAAAGCTCCCGTGAC
>DATCYX010000516.1:0-2551 GCA_036526235.1 Anaerolineales bacterium
AAGTTGGAATGGATCAAACCAGTTAACCTGGTACATCCAGATCACCACCGCGTCTTCCTGCGAGGCGAGCTGAATCTGCTCGTAGATGGCACGGCGCTTTTCCTGATCGGTTTCCTTCACCGCTTCCAATATCCACTGGTCATACTTGGCCTTGTAGTCATCTGTCATGTTGATTACGCGCCCGTAGTTACCAGCAGAGAACAGGAAGGGCTGCGCCCAGTTGTGCGGGTCGTGGAAATCCTCCACCCAGCCGCCCACATAGATCGGCAGCTTGCCGGAGCGGCGGCTCTCCAACAGCACAGGCCACGGCATAGCCAGCACCTGCACGCTGAAGCCCGGGTTGACGGCTTCAATGCCAGCCTTCAGGATTTCGGAAGCCAGGCGGCGGACATCGTTGCCCTGGTTGTAGGCAATCTGCATGTAGAAGCCTTTATCCCAGATGTCGTCCGGGTCTTCACCCGCAGGGATGCCGTTGCCGTTCAAATCAGCCAGCTTGAACTCCTCTTCACACTTGGCCGGGTCGTAGGAGTACAGCGGGGCTTCGCCCTCGCGGTAGCCCATCATGCCAGCGATGATCGGACCTTGCGCTTGGATGCCCTCGCCCACAAGAGCTTCGTCGATCATGGCCTGGAAGTTGAAGCAGTAGTTGAAGGCCTTGCGGACATGGATATCCTGGAACATATTGGGTGGGATACCGTTGCCATCCAGCCCGCCAGAGCCAATGAAGGGATTGCCGCCCTCGGTGTTGATTTGCCAGTTGAGCTGGGCCGGCGTCATCTCTGGCTGGGGTAATTTACTCCAGATTTGCAGATAGCCATTGGGGTTGGTCTCCTCGCACTTTCCGTCGAAGGAGCAGGTTTCCTTGGCATAGGGATAGAGCTGGGAGCGGAAACTTGCCGGGGTGTAGATCCAGTCGGCATCGCCGGCTTCGAGCATGGACAGGCGCGTGCCCCACTCGGTGATGTCCTTGAACACCACGCGCGGGATGCGCGCCACGCCGCTGGGACCGCCCTCCCACATGGGCTCGGTGCGCCAGTAGTTCTCGTTAGCTACCAGGACGGTCTCTTCGCCGGGTGTCCAGTAGTCCAGCTTGTAGGGACCGGTGCCGTTAGCGCGGTCGAAGAGGATGGTGTCCTCGGCGGCCGGGTCGGCGAAGTTCTGCCAGGTGGCGCAATCGCCGTCCCAGTCGCCCTGCTCGGCCATCCACTCCTGGTCCAGGTAAGCACCCATGATGTTGCTGGCTGTCGTCGCCAGCATCCAGGGCATGGGTTGGGCCAACTTGAAGGTGACCGTGCCAGCGGCGTCATCAGGGACAACCTTGGACTTGACCTGTTCGCACACATCCGCCAATTGGTCAGGGGTGAGCTCCTCGAAGGTCTCCGTCCCCTGCACTGCCGCAGCGAAATCCTTGGAAGAGGCCATGGCCATAGGGGAGCCAAAGAAACCTTCATAGGCAATCCACGTCGGCCCATCGATGCGCCCCTGCAGCATGCTGCGCCACAAAGTATAGGCCACGTCATGCGGCTCTAGCGTGCCACCCTCGTGGAAGGTGACGCCCTGGCGGATGGTGAAGACCCATTCCAAGCCGTCGTCGCTAGCGCTCCATTCCGTTGCTAAAGCCGGGATGAACTCGTCGGTCTTCTCGCGGTTGAACCACACCATGCCTTCGTAGATGTTAGCCTCAATGCCGGAACCGCGCGTCTCGTAGGTCCAGGCGGGATCCAGCGTCTCCTGTTCGCCAGCGCCATCGATGACCATGAAAGTATCGGCGTTCTTGAACTCCGGCGAGACCGCTTTAAGCGGCTCTCCGCTGGGTTCAGGCTCCGGCGTGGCCGTAACCACCATGGCTGTTCCAGCGATCTCGACAATCTGGGTTAAGACGACCTCGACTGTCTCGACGATGCGCTCGGGGGCCGCCGTCGGCGCACAGGCCGCCAGCAACATGCTTGCCAAGATGACCAGCGAGAGCAAGGTAAATAAATTCTTACGCATACTGAATTCTCCTCTCTTTAATTGATAACCATTGGGTTTTGCTTGTATTTACATCAACACTGTGATCTGAAATAACCTTCAACCACCTCCTTTCGATGAACATATTTTTTTCACTAGCCTGTCAAAACAAACCACTTATATAAAGGGAGAGTAAACATATAGTCAATCTAGATCATACAAAATGACATGCCACCCAATGACCAGGTGAAACCTCCCGCCACTCGGGAACTTGCTCGGCACACAATTCTTTTGCGATGGGGCAACGTGTGCGGAAACGGCAGCCTGAAGGCGGGTTCACTGGACTGGGCACATCGCCTTCCAGGATAATACGCTGGCGCTTTTCTTCGATGATCGGGTTGGGCACCGGCACCGCGGAAAGCAATGCCTGTGTGTAGGGATGCAATGGGTTGTTATACAACTCCTTCACCGTAGCAAGCTCGGCGATAATACCCAGATACATGACCGCCACACGGCTGCTGATGTGGCGCACCACAGACAGGTCATGAGCGATAAACAAGTAGGTGAGGCCAAACTGTTTCTGTAAATCTTCCAGCAAGTT
>DATCYX010000517.1:0-2617 GCA_036526235.1 Anaerolineales bacterium
TCGATGCCGATGCGGATCGGGTTCATTAGCCAACCTTTGGAAAAGTATAGAACAAGCTAGAGAAATCTGCAAGAGAGCAAGCGTGAGGTCAGAAGATGGGATTTTTACCAAAATTTTCCCTGGCGCGTTGGTAATTTGCCATCTATGATAATAAAGGGAGCTATCCGATGCGTATTAATACCAATCTTATTTAATTCGCTTAGTGATCGAAATTTACGCAGGCGGCGGGCTGCGAGAATAGCGCCAGCGCCTTTTGGACCTACCCCGGGTATCCGCAGAAGTTCTTGGTGACTAGCAAGGTTTATCTCCATGGGTCGCCCAGATAAATGTATTTCTGCCCAGGCAGTTTTAGGATCAGTTTCCACGGGAAGATTTCCGCGTTGATCAAACAGAAATTCCTCATAACTGAACTGATAATCGCGAATCAGGAAAGATGCTTGGTAGAGACGTCTCTCCCGCAGTGGCGAAACTGCCGGCTGGTTTTCCATTGGGGTGTCCGGGATAGGTCGGAAAGCCATGAAATATGTCCTCTGCAAACGGAGCTGTCGGTATAGATGTTCAGTGGTGGACAGTAATTCCAGATCGGACTCACCTGCACCCCCAGCGACGAACTGTGTTACCGAAGATGGCCACCGCCCATTCCAACCAAGCTGAGCAGGTCGCGTTTGCCGAATTTCCTCAACCCATTGGAGGGGCCGGATCAGTTCTTGAAGGAACTGTTTACCAGGAGCTAGCACTTGTAAGCGCTGCTGGTTGGGCGCTTCCAGATTGACAGAGACGCGATCAGCCAGCTGCATAGTGCGCTCTACTTGCGCACGTTCAGATCCAGGCATGATCTTTAAGTGGAGATAACCTCGGTATCCGAGTTTAGAACGTAGAATTTCAGCTGCATCGATTAGCCGATCTTGCGTACGATAACCTTTGCCCGTTATCCCCGAGCTGAGGAAAATCCCCTGGGCTATGCCGGCCTGGTAAAAAGACATAAATGTCTGTGCCAACTCCTCAGGTTTAAAATTTACCCGGCGAAAATCACGACCGGCTCGAAAAGGACAGTAATAACAATCTCGCTCACAGGCAGATGATAAGAGGGTCTTTACCAATAGAATTCTTTTTCCCCCCGATTGCACAGCATTACTCAGCGAGATGTCATTAGGTCGCGTGGGAATCTTGGAGCATCCGAAATCCTCGTCGGGCTCCAGATCCATTTGGGCAGATAGAAGCTTCAGACGTCCAACAGCATCCACACGCTAATTATAGAATATTTGTTCTGGATGTCAAGCGGTTTGAGGCTTTTTACCCTTGCGACGGGAAGAAATTTCTTTGCGCATTTCTTTCAACATCTGGCGCGCGGCGTTATAGCCAGGAGCACCTGTAAGGCCTCCACCTGGATGAGCACCTGATCCGCAGACATACAGACCTGGAATAGGGGTGTTGGCTCCATGGGAGCCGGCAGAGGGTCGCATGAAAAAGAGTTGATCCAACCCCATTTGCCCATGGTAAATATTACCTTCTGGTAAGCCATAGTGTCGTTCCAAATCAAGCGGTGTCAGAATTTGACGGTGGGTGACCAGATCTTTGATATCTGGAGCGTAGGCTGAGAGCAGCTTGATCACTTGATCGCCCAAACGCTCCTTTTGCTTGTCCCAGGTACTGTCGCTCAGGTTATAAGGAGTGTAACGAACATCAATGCACATAATATGCGCACCCTCAGGAGCTAATGAAGGATCGCTCAATGTGGGAATGACGATATCCAGATATGGCTGAGGATGCGTACTGCCATACTTAGCCGAGTCATATGCTCTCTCCAAATAATCAAGATTGGGGCAAATCACAATTCGACCAGTGAGATTTTCGTCGCTAGAGGCCGTATTAAAACTGGGGAAGCCACTCAAAACCAAATTAATACGGGTGGTGCTACCCCGATACTTGAAATCACGCATTTCTCGAACGAAATGGAGAGGCAGATTAGGCGCGCCTACAAGATCAAAGAAAGTATGTCTCGGATTAGCATTTGATAAAACGATGCGACTGGAGATGCGCTCACCAGACGTCAAAGTTACGCCTGTGATCTGACCTCTATCCAAGTTGATCGCCTCAACAGGCTCGCCTAAGTGGATATCAGCCCCGTGTTTACGCGCAAAATCTGCCAACGCTTGCGATAATACCCCGGTTCCGCCTCGCACCAAGCGAGTATTGGGGAATCCACTACTCCCTGCACCATTAGCCTGGTAAAGAAGTGATAATGATGTCCCCGGCGAACGTGGTCCTTGCATTGATCCAATCACCCCAGATACTCCCAATGCGGCTTTTAAAAGAGGGTTTTCAAACCACTCATCCAGAAAATCCTTCACTGGCATGGGCACAACTCTCAATAGTTCTGTGAGATCATGATCACCCAAGCGCTTAACTTTCAATGCCAATGGCAACCAGGATAGAACCGATCCAAAAGTAATTTCTGGGATCGGTGGAGGGGTGAGTGTCATTGTATCTCGCAGAATTTCCCCCAATCGAGAAACCAATCGAAGGTAACCAGGGAAATTATCCGCATCCTTTTTCGAAAAAGCAGCGATCTCTTCTCTAGTCCGTTGTGGATCTCGCCAGATCGTCAGTGGACGAC
>DATCYX010000518.1:0-5487 GCA_036526235.1 Anaerolineales bacterium
AATTGCAATTACTTGAAAGCGCGTAATAAATGATGGGCGTGTTATAAAATTTTGTCTCAGGGTTGTCCCAATGATCCCAAGATCATGGCCTCCGCGCACCTCCCAAGGACCCAGGATTTCTGAGTAATTGGTGTTTGTGACCACCATCTCGCGGACCGGACTCTCTCGATCCTGAGATTTGAGAATATCTGCCACAATCCCAATAGAGAGCGGGTGACTTTTTTCATCCATGTAAATTGTTGAAATGATTGGATTACCATCCATAGAATAGATGCTGACATGTGCCAAGGTATCACGTCTGATCATCTCTACCATCCTACTCAAGGTTTCCCCAACCGCAACGGCACCAACCAGCCTACCCTCCATGTCGTAGATGGGACCAGCGATGTAGAAGTAATCACCTCTTTGAAGGCGTGCTAATCCAGCAAATTTGTCACCATGATCGTCAACTCGTCCATACAAAACTTGTCTAATAAAAACCTGCTGTGCGAGCTGAGGATCTCCTTGAACAACAGTATAGTCTTCGACCGTGCCTCCCGGGCGATGATGGAGGGATAGCATAATTTCACCGCTGGCATTAAGTATCTCTATAGCTTCTTCCTGGGAATTAACTGCCACAGGTAATGCGATCGTCTGCAAACGCTCTACATCACCTGCTAAAAGTGCATCAGGAACCCCCTCAGAGTTTGCGATTAGGCGTAAAGTCTCTAAGAGGCGATTCTCCTCCTGGACCATCCAATCAGCTGTTAGACTCCCAGTATCAATAAGCTGGATTAAAAATCGATCACGTAATGATTCCAATACATATCGGCTAATAAGGAAAGCAGAAGCAAGTGCGAAAAACAAAGCCAACAATGCATACGGAAATGTAATCTTTACCTGCATGCTAACTCGTACGCGAGGTAATATTGTCCGTTTGCTCGCTGGCAATTGCTCCCCAATCTCAACAGCCTGGATAGCCTTATCAAGCCATTTCTGTTTAAATGGCTGACGGAGAAATACTTTGACACCATATTCCTTGGCTCTTAACTCACGACGAAAATCGGGATATTTATTGGTGATGATGATCTTAGCCGATGGTCGATATTTTCTGATAGTTGACAAAGCCTCGAGCCAATTCTCTCCTGGCATGTGCAGATCGATAAACACAATCTCAGGCTTATAACGTTTAACAAGCCCCAGCACGTTAGATGCATCGTTCGTATGCCAGACCAGATCTCCCCGTTTTTGAAAATATTTTGAGAGAGATTTCTCTGCTTTTACATCCGCCAGCAGCAGCAGTATCCGTTTATTCATAGTTTTTGACGATTCCCAAAATTTTCCCCAAACCAAGGTTAGGGGAGATTAGCGCACCAACCATCTTTGAGGCGAGACTTGTTAGTATTTTATGACAGTGCGATTTCCAATACTAGGCACATGGACTTTCATTGTTGCAAAGCATAGCAATTCTGACAAATTTGTTAAGCAAGATCTGGCTGGTGATTACCAGCCAGATCTCATATCTAGGGCGATTTAACCCTGCTTTACCAATGTTCAAATCGTATGAGCTGGGAAATCTCTTTACGTTCTTTCTCAGTAGGTTGGTCAGCTGAGTAACCCAATGGGGTAAAGACAAGAGGCTCTACCTCATCAGGCAAGTGCAGGCTTTTTCGAGCCATTTCCTCATTAAAAGCTGCCACCCAGCACGTCCCCAACCCCAAACTAGTAGCGGCCAGGATCAAATGATCCATGACGATGGCTACATCCACATCAAGGTAGCGGCGACGGTCGGCCCGTACCCAGCTGGTGCGCGGCACTCCCACCGCACAAATAAGCAACGGCGCCTGGACAAACCAATCCCGCCGGTAAATCTTCATTAGCTCGTCTTTCCGTCCCTCGGTGTGGATCACAATAATCTGAAATGGCTGGCGGTTCGCCGCTGTGGGCGCCAACCGGGCTGCCTCTAGCACTTTTTGCAGTTTGTCATCCTCAACAGGATCCGGCTTATAGGCTCGCACGCTGTAACGCTTTTGGATTAAATCAAAATACTCCATGGTGATTCTGTCTCCGATTGTTATTAACCACCTAGGCTATTATCAGATCATAGAGTCTCGAAATGTTTCTCGATCCAGGCTGATATCGCCTAACGTGATGGATTGCACTCCTTCTAACGATGGTAATGGCGTGAGCAATTCAACAGATTGCATTTGGCGATTTACATTTAGAACAATACCAAGTCCGAGTGCAAATCCATTTGCATCATCCAAAGATACTAAACGATTGAGAGCGAAGCGGGGTGCAGGGAACACAGGCTGACTACTCCAGCTAATATCAACACGACCTGCCTTTCTGAAGTAACCAGCAAACTGCTCCGCCCGGTATGCCTGTCGAGCAGCTTGAACACGAGGTATCACTGCCGAGGAGCTAGATAAATCCACAACGCGGGCACGCTTACTGCGCCTCATTGGGATTAGTAAGGGTTCCAACTCATCACTAATTTGTATGGCATACAATACCTGGGGTTGTAGCAAGTCTATCTTCGCCAGCTTCAGTGCCATTCCGCCCTGATTTGGATCAATCAACCCACATGTATCGTATACCACCACATCCGCACCACCTTCCAACCCAACTCGAACCAGGCGCGCAGCAGCCACCAAAAGGGGTAACATGTGCCCATGAGGCGAGACAGATCCAATGAACCAACGCCAAATCTGACCGGCTGGGGGAAATCGCCTTTCTCCAGGATGTGCAATTACCAGCGAAAGTGTTGTAGGAGGCCCGAGCGTGCTCTGCCCGGGGTCGCCGTCCAAATATGCCACTCTTAAGCCCTCTCCGCTCAAGCGTTTGAACAGATAACGAGCAAAGGTGCTCTTCCCCGTATCTGGTGCTCCAACAACCATTAAGACCCCTCTTAGAGATCCCAAATCGAGTTGTCCCCAGGTTTCGGGAATTATAGGATCGGGTTGGCTCACGAGTTGATCACCTGAAATAGAGCACGGGGGCAAATAGGCTGTGATCAAACTCGTTGATATGCTCCGGCCCTAAAGCCTTTAGAGCTTCATGCACCTCAAGAGCATCAGTTCGTAATTGTGCCACGTTTACCCCCCGGCACATATCTGGAAGAGGGTCAATCCATTGGCGCAAGCGCAGGAACATCTTCATGGCACCACGGAAATTTCTTCGTTCAATTTGTAAGTACGCCACTGCGACTTGCAATATGGCACGATAAAGCTCACGCCCTGCAGTTTGATCCTGATTCCAGGCATCCTCCAGAGACTCATGTGCCTCAAAATATTCTCCCCGGTTGAACTCCTCCAAACCACGCACGGCGATTTCAGAAAGCGAGTGCTGGCAAGCATCTTTCAACGCGCCATAATCAATTCTGCGGGCATATTTTTGGATCAGCTCACTCAATGACTGGACAAATTTAGAGCGAGCCAGCACTGCGTCCGCACCTGCTGCCTTTGCAGCTTTCATGCTCTCCGTATCCATATGTGATCCGAAACACAACACTGGTGTTCGCCGCGTGGCCGGAGACGATTTGATCAAGAGAATCCATTTTCGCCAAGCGATATCAGCATTTCCTAGATCAAAAATGATCAATGCCGGAAGCTGCTGGGTGAGCTTATCCAATAGTGCCCCCCCTTGCCCATCCAGATGTTCAGCATATTGGATATCAACATCGCCCAGATTGTTTGGCTCATCTTCCTCGTCTCGTTCAATAAATAACACGGTAAAACCCATCCTTTGGGTTACCGACTCGATCCTGGATGAGAAATATAAATCGCTAACAAAAGCCATGATAAGAGGTTTATCTTCAAAAGCCATCTGCTTATTTTGCCATCCCCTTCTGATTGCGGTTGAACTGCCATGCAATCACTAAAGGTAAAAGTGCTCCCAATCCTACAAATACAGAAGCTCCCAGACCTAATCCGCCGATAACTAGTAAAGGCGGCGCCACTACACCAATCGCAGTGATTACAAGGCTAAGGAAAGCCATAAAAATTGCTGCCCCCAAGATCATTAAAGCTAGCCGTTGCGCACGCTTCATAGATGCCCGCCGAACTCCGCTGATTTTTGCACTTTGCCCATGAACATACACGAGCTGGGGCTGGCTTTCATCGTCCAGATAATAGGTTGTATAGATTGGCTGCAAGAGAAGAGACCAATTATGGTTTAAATATTTGGGCGTCCAACCAAAACTTCTCACATGATCAGCACCTGCTGCTTCCAGGCATTCTTGGCTAGCAACACCTTGTATTTCTGGAACAGCATCCGTCCAGGCGTCCTGTGTTTCACGTTCTGGCAAACGGATAAACGAGTCTTTAATCGCTGCTTCCTGATATGCTTCGGCTTTATTACGATCGAAATAACCTAACTTTTGGCGAATCTCTCGATCATCTTCAATTGCAGGCGCAGAGATATTTTGGTAGGTGCGCGTCAATCGACCTACCCGAGGCTCCCAACGTATACGCCCCTCAATAACCTGCTGGGAGGTCCATCCCCCACCGATCTCATTATAACGATCCTGGTGACTGACTACCTGATAATCGAAACCAGCCTCTAGCTCCCAGGTAGCTTGCACGTCTACATCTACCAACCAGGCGGGTACATATATCCGCCTAAGCCTCCTAATAAGCTGGTCAGCCTTCAGATCCGTAGGAGCAAATCTTATTCCCTCAGCAAAACGCTCAATCCCTCGCAATACCGCTTCGGCTTGGATCTCATATGGCATTACTAACTCAGGAGGTTTAAGATCAGGAAATTGGGTGAGGCCTTGCTCTATGTGGGCAAGCGCCTCATGAAAGCAGTGAGGACAGGGCTTGGTCATAAGATTTTTTGGAGCCAAATATGTCCATTCACACTTTTGGCAAAAAACCAACTCTGCGTCAAAGCCCCAAACTGAAGCAAGATTCTCAAATTGGGCAAGTTCTCTCGAGTCTTCTCCCATGGATACCCTCTTTAGATATCATCCATACTCGTAGCCTGGCGAAGGATCACAACTGAGATTACCACACCGATGAGCAGCAATACAAAGCCAACACCTCCGATTAGAGCGCCTACTCCTCCAAGTAGCAAAGTAATGGCTCCGATAAGTGCCAGAAGTAATCCTGGCGTGAGCAGAGCACCAACTACCAACCACACTTTTTTCCAATCCACGGGGCGTTGCCCGGCAATTTGCCCGCTTTGCCCATTGATGATGACCTGGAAGTTTTGATTAGCATAACGATAACCCGCCAAGTAGATCGGCAGCAAAATATACCGCCAGCTCTCATTCCCGAAATCCAGTTTCATACTGAAATTACGGATTCGTGGTGTACTGGCTTGTTTTCTACATGCCAGGCGCGTATGCTCTCGCATCTGCTGGCGAGCTATCTCCCATGAATTATCCAGAGGCCGGTCATAAGATAAAGCCTGAAATCCAGCCAGAAATCCAGCTTCATAAGGTCTGAGCTGACTCATCTGGAAAGCTTTTATCTTATTTAGCAAAAGGCTACTCAACCTATT
>DATCYX010000519.1:0-3868 GCA_036526235.1 Anaerolineales bacterium
GAGTCAGCCCAATATTCCCACACCCTCGCTCCCCCTCCCTTCCGCCTTAGCGGCGGGAGGGGGATGATTTACGGAAAAACGGGCTATTGGGCGGCGTTCCCGCCGCCCAATAGCCCGTTTTTCCGATATTTTCCCCGCCCTCCCAGCGGGGGAGGGCGGGGTTAGGGGTGGGTGGGGGTAATAATCGGTATAGATCAGTCCGATAGATTAAATTCGGGATGAGTTATGTTTGAAAAGGCGCCCCCGGCACGATTCGAACGCGCAACCCTTTGATCCGAAGTCAAATGCTCTGTCCATTGAGCTACGGGGGCGTCTGCCTGAAATTATACTCGACAGAAGGCGATTCAGGGCTGATAAATCCTGGTCTCCGGCTTGAAAGCCGCCCAGGAGAACCAGAAGTGGTTGATGGCGACGACTGGATCCAGTTTCTTGCCTGCCAGCTCACCGCTGGTGGCCTGCCCGAGTACATTCCATTGGCTGCCAGTCTCCTGGTCGATGATTTTTCCATCGACCACTGCGAATTGTAATTCCCGCCCAAGTAAAACCCGTTTGAAGGCGTTCGCTGCTCCAACATCTCTCCCGCTGGCGACAGAACTGCTATCTAGGGCTGAGGCCGTACCGGCTGCCCAGAAAACCGCGATGGCTTCACCACCCACCTGGTCGTTGACAACCTGGACTTGCTGAAGCGTATCATAAGGGTAGGCTACTGCCTCGCCGTTCAGATCTACTGTCAGCACGCGCGCCACAGGGGGCAACACGCCCGGTGTTTCTGGGCCATCGTACAAGAACGGCGGGTTGTTGATATTATCATAACCGGTGTAGGGGTTGCGACCGTACGAACGGTTGAAACCGGTTTCGCGGGAGAGCACCAGACCATTTGGATGAATTGATTTAAATTCCTGCCATGAGATCATCGCGGCAGGGTAGAATTTCAAGCGCGTTCCGGTCAGCTCGCCGGCGATGGCCTCTCCATTAGCCTGCTGCCACCACGTTTCTGTCTGGCGATCGTACATGATCAGATTGCTGTAGCGCAATCTGCCGGTGGTGCCGAAGTCCAGCAGTTTATCCCCGACTTTTCGTTCAAAAGCGATGGCGGTGTTGCACAAGGGGCAAAAAGTGACCGTCAGGGGAAGTTCCCCAACCGTGTCGTTTACAATTTCGTGCCACATTAAGATTTGGATAGGGTAGGCGCGCGCCTGGTCTCCCACTTCGATCAGGACCACGGGCTCCAGCGGTTCAAGCCAGCTATCCGCTTCCCCAATGCGGACGAATTGCGGGTTGTCGATGGCTGGTATGCCGTCCTTCGGAGGTCCACCGGAAAGGATTTCAGCATAGGGAACCGTATGCTTTTGAAAATCGGTCGAAAACTCCCTCGTTGCACCAAAGGGAGGCGTTTCTTCGGGCAATAAAGGCTTAACCTGCTCATTAATTGTTGGTGTGACCGTTAATTTTTGGGGGGATGTAACTTGCTCAGTTGGGGATATATTCTCTGTTGGTGGAGTCTCCTTGGGTAAATCAGGATTATCCCCTGATGCTAATGCTCCCGCGCACGCAGAGAGGAAGAAACCAGTAAAAAATAGTAGAGCCAAAACTCGTCCTCTGTTCATTAATGTCTCCATCCTATACTTGAGATACTGATATGCTTATCCTAGAAATCCCGTTTTGTCGGGATTTCCTTGTTTAATTAGATAGCAAGAAGGATAGAAATATTACCAAAATAAAAGTAACTGCTCTCAGCGCAAGCTGCTGGAGCAGTTACGAAAGCGTACCGTAAAAACAACTAGGGATTGTGCAGTTCCAAACCGCTATAAACGAGGTTGATGCTCAGGGACTGCCATAGAGTGGAATACGCGCCCCGTTCACCATCCCGCCTTCGTCGGAACACAAAAAGAAAATGGCTGCAGCGATTTCGTCTGGAGTCGTCCAAGATGCGTTCTTTGGACTGGGTTCCTGGTCTCGTTGGTGCTTCACATCGATTGTCTGAACGCGGATGATGTTTGCGGTTACACCGCTGCCCTTGACCTCTTGGGCCAGCGCCAGGATCAATGCTTCCTGGGCGGATTTTGCAGCGGCATACGGGGCGCTCTTGGCAGATGGCATGCCAGCATTGGGGGAAGAAATGACTACCATGCGCCCCCAGTGATTGGCATGAAAGACGGGCACGAATGACTGTACCAGGTAGAAAGTGGTCCAGACATGCTGCTGGATCATTTCCTCCAATTGATTGGGTTCTACTTCGACAAGGGGTTTGCCCCCAGTCCAGCCACCGATGAGATGCACGAGGATATCTGCGCGACCATATTTATCCACCGTCGCCTGCGCTGCGATTTTTGCCGCATCTGGATTGCGAAAGTCCAGTGCTTTCGTCATATAACGATCCGCAGGAAGACTCAGTTCATCAACAAGCCGATTGAGATTGTCCTGGTTTGAGCTCAATAGTGCCAGCCGCGCACCTGTCTCTCCAAACTTGCGGGCTACAACCCGCCCCAGGCCTCCTGTTGCTCCAGTGATCACAGCGACGCGGTCATGAAAATCCATGTTTAATTCTCCTGCAGAATTTCAATCTGTTCGTGCGTCATGCCAGGTAGTACTGGTCGATCCATTTGCTCAAATAAGTGTTCTTTACCATTTGGGTCCAGCAAATGGCCAGATTTTTCGGCCTTGGTCTCTAGATAAAATTGGTTATAGGGGTTGGGCGGTATGATCAATGGGATGCGTCCCGCGATGTTGATGCCATACGCAGCCAGCTCATTAATCTTGCGCGGGTTATTGGTCATCAACTGGATTGATTTGACTTTTAGCGAGTGGAGCATGTGTGCCGCCACACTATAATCACGCTCATCATCCTTGAAGCCGAGCGCTAGATTGGCTTCAACGGTGTCATAACCTTGATCTTGCAGACCGTAGGCACGCAACTTATTGGTCAATCCGATCCCGCGCCCTTCCTGGCGCATATACAGCAGTATGCCGTTTTCCATTTGACCGATTGTGGTCAAAGCTATCTCAAGCTGATCACGGCAGTCGCAACGCAAGGAGCCGATGGCATCCCCTGTCAGGCATTCTGAATGCACCCTGACAGGTACATTCTCCGCATTACAGATATCCCCGTGCACGAATGCGGCGTGTTCTTTATCATCCCGATTGTTGTAAAATGCCACTGCGTGAAATTTGCCGAATCGCGAAGGCAGGTCAGCGATGGCAGCTATCTTGACACAAATGTGATCCAGGCCAAAACCTTCACAAGAGTGGTCGCGGTTTTCATCCAATAAGTCTTTTATTTGCATATGAGTGAGTGACATGCGATCTCCTTGTATACGAAGAATTTCAATCTTCTGGTTAATCCACGCTGGCTTTAGGTGGTTGGAGGTTAATCGCTTCATTTGCATCAGGCGTTCGCAACCAGAGGCTGACGTGCTCCGGCTGCATGGTTTCCTGCACGACTGCCTGGAGTTGTCCGGTCAATTGTTCCAGCTCGACCTCCTCGCGCAGGCTGGCAGCGAAAGTCTCCAGCGTGCGTTGTGTGTCGTATTTCTTTCGATAGAAGCGCTGGTCGATGTCGCTCTGGATGCGCTTGTGTAGCGGGTTGAACAGGGCGGCGATCAAGATAGTAGAAAGGACGATCGCCACAGTTGACTCTTGGCCGATAACGCGTTGGGAGAGAGCCTGTAGCAAGACAACGCTACCGAAGTAGACCGCGGCCAAGGTGAGCGTGAGACCACCATAAATTAATGTGCGGCGGATGATAAAGTCAATATCCCACAACCGGTAGCGCAGGATGGCGATGGCGATCGAAATTGGCAGGGCTATCAAGATGAATTGGATTATGATCCAGCCAAGTATGTTTGCCAGCAACCTGGCCTCTCCAGGG
>DATCYX010000520.1:0-7158 GCA_036526235.1 Anaerolineales bacterium
GGAAGAGCTTGCATATTTATTGGATTTCCGATCGTGTCGCTTCCTAATAGGTCCTGAGGACTGCTCCCAAGCAAAACACCATCATGCCCAACAATTAACAATTTTTCATTAGCATTAAATGTGAGTGGGATCGTCGGTCCAACTGCGGCACTCATCCGACCCAACCAATCGGTGATCTCATCCTGATCAGGAGGAGTCTGGGAAAGTAAAAACTGTAACGGAGGCATGTAACCGTCGGACACGGCATTGATAAGTTCAGTCTGAATAACACCACTGTTGAGCAACAAGGCAACAACAATAGCGGTACTTGCAAGAAGAATCAGCTCCAATGTAAGTAGGGCTCCGACAGTTACCCCGGTGTAGCTCAGGGTCAATTTCCAACGAAGCTGCCCAAAGCGTTTGGTGTAAGAACTGGGTGTGTCCATATCGTTATTATATAGCGAAAGGGGCAAAGGTTTATTCATTGACTGATTCCAATATTGCTATATGATCTGATCTCTCTTTAGCATGCGCCAGTTCGGCTCAGATTTGCAGTCGAACTGCCTTGACCTTGCCCAGCCCCCAAACGAACAGTACACCGGATACGGTGAAGAGCACCGTCCATACTAAGAAGTGAAGATCAATACCGGTTATCGCAATGGGTTGGTATTCGAATTTGCCCGCGATATCTGACCACCAGTACGAGAAATTGATAATATCGAGGGCTGTGTGAGCGATAATACCTGGGAGTAAAGAACCAAATGCTTGAGCAAACGCGGCGGCTAGTAAGCCGACAGCAAAGAGATGTAGTAGCATCGGCAGAGACCAAGCTTGATTCAGATGAAACACAACAAACAAAACAGAAATGATGATGTTTGCCAGAATAGGCCCGTAGCGTTTTTCCAGAGGAACCAGACCATAACCGCGAAATCCAACTTCCTCAGTAAGCCCAGCCGATAAAGCGGCAATGAGGATGATAGCCCAAGCCATCCATAGCGGTAAAGATTCGAATCCGAATCCTTGGGCGAAACGATCTGCGGGGAATTGGATCAACCTGAAGGTAACCACCATACTGGATTGCCAAGCCAGCACTAATAATGCTGCAAGCAACAGGCTCCATTTCCATAGCCTGGGCGATAAACTACCGGCTCGAAAAAATTCTTTCCTAGTTTCAGCTGTTTTCTTTGGCCCCCAACTGCCACTGAAGAACTTCCAATACAAAAACAGATAGGCTAGCATCGCGATTAATGCTAATGGACCTGGAATAAGTGCAGCAATAACTCCAATTCCATTAGCGCCGACTATCCCTACAAGAGCTATCATTAAGATCGCCTTGATCAATACTGGCGTGCGTTGCCAGACTTTTGCAAGACCTGAAATCTGCGGTTGGGTGGATTTGTCTAATGTTGTCATGATCATTATTCCTTATTTATTTTTCTCTACCGTACATCTGGCCTGCAAAATACATGGGGGGTATCCATATTTGTACGGTAGAGAAGTTCACTATTGATTGTTTATATCTTTGATCAAATCAGTTTTGAAGTCGAGCAGCTTTGACCTTGCCCAATCTCCAAATGACGAGGGCAATGGATGCTGCGAATATTAACAACCAAACTGTGAATTGAAGATCCAAAAAGATTATGCCGTTGGCAACCTTGGGTGAAAATACGGCAACACCGATGCCATGTTCGTATCCCAAAGCGAAGGCACCGAGTGCAACGATGCCGATTGCCAGGCTTGCCAGGGAAACGATACCCAAACCAAATGCGGCCACTGTGACTACTCCAAAGGCTGCAGCTCCAATCGAAACGATGCCAAAGGCAATATTTCCGATGGCAACCACACCTTTTGCGGCCAGCGGTCGACCGGTTTCAGGATGGGTGCCCAGATTAATATGAATTAATGGCCAACCGTTAATTTCCTGTTTGGAACGATATTCGAAATTGTTGCGTTGAGGTTTTGTTGACATGATCATTACTCCTTTTCACTAGCTGACTTGTCGTGATCCTAGGATAGGACAGTTCAACCAAAAGCACATGAGTCGGGAGATGGCTTTTATATGGCTCTCTAGACGGGGTATTCGGTATTACACAAAATAGATGTTAATTAACGGGGATCCGGCCTTTGACATCCAACTACTCAAGCAGATACTTGTATTGGACACGTTCGGATTGGGCAAAAGAAAAAGACACCTGAAGTTAGACCCCTGATCACTTCAGGTGTGGGTAATATTCATAATAGTGGTAAATGCCAAAACCAGAGTCAACTTAATTTAGCGAGGCGAAGCTCACAAATCAGGTGATCAAGCGCATCATTGGGTAGTTTTCTTGAGATAAAGATTAACCTTATTACTGTAGTTTCGCCAAAAGTTGGCGTCGAACCTTAAAAAACGAACCAAAATACGACAAGACTTGCAGAGATCAGGGAAGCAAAGAGGCGGGAAGACAATCGGTTGTCTTCCCGAACACCAAGAACAGGAGTGCTTCCGTTCCCGTCAGGTGTCCGCCGCATACATGGGGAGATAGGCTTGCAGGATGGCCTCCACCCGCTGCGGTTTTTTCTTGATCTCGGTTACCAAACGGCGGAGCAAGCGGTTCACATGCGCCTGTTGATGCTGCCGTTTGCACTCAGCCAGAGAAGGCAGGACTTGCTTGGGACGGTAGGCGAGCATGGCGGTGTATTGCAGGTAATTGATCGCCAAGTTCACCACCGCAAACCACTTCTGAATGGCTTCAAAGGATTGCAGACGGAAATCACCGAGACCAAGGACTTCTTTGAGATTCAAGTTATCGACCTCCACCGGCCAACGCTTTTGATAGATCTTCAAGGCTTCCTCCGCCGAGAGATCGGTATCAGTACAGAGGAAGTACTTGGGGCGGGGATCCCCGGGGCGTTTCTTGGAGAGAATGACGTAGACTTCTTGCCGGATGTCCTCGAGATGTCCGCGCACAGTGCGGACGTCGTAAGTGCGAGCCCGGCGGTCGTCTACAGCCTCCAGCGTGATGCGCTGGTACGGCTTGTGCGATAGCGTTTGGTGGTAGCGATCAATGCGTTGCTTCTCGATTTTGCGATTGGCTTTCAGGGCACAGATCACCTGCCAGTTCCTGCGCAGGCAGAGATTGATCAACTTGGCAGAGGCATACCAGGAATCGAACAGCACATACACCTGGCTGCCGGCGGGCAGAAGTGCATCCAGTTCCAGCAGCATCTCGCGCGCCAGGTTGTACTTACTGCGATAAGACAGACGCTTGTCTTTGGAACGTTGTCGGTTGAGCTGGCGGACCTTCTTCTCTCGCAAGTACAGCCGCGTATCGAACAGGAAGCCGAAGGGACCGATCTGGAGATGGAGTTCCACATACACATACCCGTTGCACCAGGCTTGTCGCTTACGCGTGCTCTCGGTGTGGTTATGGTGGTAGTCCACGGCCTCCAGGTGTTTCGTGGCTTTGCCTTTCTTGCCCAGGCTGTCATCCAGACTGGCCAGGATCTGGAGCGGAATGCCTGCTTTGGTCGCCAGCTCCAGGAGTTTGCAAACCATAAACTGCTTACGCGGTTGACTGATCAGGTCCACCGTCCATGGGCTTTCTCGGAAGAAATCCGCCAGGGCTTTAGGATCGGGTGCCAGGTGCAGCAAACGCGACAGGTTGCTCAGGGTTTTCCGCTGATTGCAGACCAGCAAGGCATCCACGATCTGCAGCAGATGTCGTAGTTGAGGTTGGAAAAGTGCAGGTTGCAGTGCAAAAACAAATGAGATTAGTGCTTCGGAATGTTGTACAATCAAGGGGAGCATTGGTCACCTCTGGTTGTGGTTTTTGTCGTGATAAACAAATCCTACCAGATTTACCAGTGCTCATCTCATTATTTTTGGCGAAACTACAGTTAATATGTGGAACTGGGGTCTCATTCTACTTCTCACTGCGCTTTCATCCATCGCTATCTTTGTAGCAGTGCCTCGTCAGGCGCGGATGATTCTACAGGTAAGTGGCATTCCCTCAGACGGAGGGCAAGCATTGCGGCAGGTGGTGATATCAGCAGTGATCCAAAGTCTGGTGTTTGCCATTATTGCATCTGCGGCGGGTGTCCTTCTGGCGGAGCAAGTTGATTTGCACGCCCCGATTTGGAGAGCGCTTGCCGAAGGCACCTCACCATTGACTGCTTTGTGTTCCCAGGCGATCCCTGCCACGATCATTGGATTTATCGGCGCGGTCATTCTCGTTGTACTATACAGTCTCGTCTTCCGACCCCGTCTAGGTAACGAAATTGCCATTGCCACAGAAGAGATGTGACTCCGTATGGGACTTACAGCCAGAGTCCTTGCAGGAGATATCTTTGAAGAAGTAGCCTTCCGCTGGGGATTGATGAGCCTGATCGCCTGGCTGGGATCGAAACTATTCCGCAGCACAACAGACCCAGTGATCTGGGGTTCGATCCTCCTTGCAGCATCCGCCTCTGCACTTGCCCATATCCCTGGCGCGGCGGCAATAGGCATTCAGCCGACTCCGGCGCTCGTCACAATGTCCCTTGTAATAAACCTGCTGGCCGGAACATTGTTTGGCTGGTTGTTCTGGCAATATGGATTGTTGGCTGCCATGATCGCACACGCGCTGTTCCCCGTTGTTTGGTTTCCCTTTGAGAAACGCTGGGTTGGTACAGGTGAGGAGCCTGATTGATTGAAAATGGCAGTTTAGCCAGGGTTCCAAGTTGTTACATCTTATTGTCCATTTGTGCCGCGTTGACAATCCGTTAGCGCGGTTTTTACGTTAACACATAAGCCAGATTGCCCATTCGACCGGGAATTCTTCCCGGTTTTTGTTTTGCAATTTCCCGACGTATTTGGGTCAGATGCCTCATGACTGGAGACGCTACTTCAATATAATATAAAGAGACTTATGATCACAAAATTCTTCACCGTATCTTGCATTGCTGGCATTTTACTGCTGCTGAGCTTGCTCCTATCCTTCTGGCATTATTTCTTTGTTCTCGGTGCGCCTGCTTTCATCTTCGTTATCACACTGTTGTTCGGTATCGGGCTGGTCTCCGTGGCTGAATGGAAACCGGACACGTCAGAAGCAGGATCACCCGTTAGTGTCTTCACGAAAGGAGAAATCGTATGAACGACCAAACTTCATTCAAACGTATAGCCGCCATCACGGCCGTCATCGCGGCTATACTTAATCTGGCTGCCTGGGTCCTGGGTCCTCTGGCTGTGGATTTCAACTTCGAGGTCCTGGAGAATCCAGGAAACCTGCTCACTGCCGGTCTCGAATCAGATGCAATCAGGCTCTTCCGCTGGGGTGAGATTTTGGGCTTATTCGGATCTTCCCTTCTTCTCATACCATTGATGCTCTATCTTTGGCAATGGCTCAGGCCCCACAGACCAAGATTGGTCACTTTGTACACCGTCCTGGGCCTTACCAGTATTGTCCTCGGTGTGATTGAGTTTGCCATCCGTATTAGCATCTGGCCTCCGATGATGGCCGCCTACCCACAGGCAGCGGAAGCGCAGCGTGAGGTGTTGCAGGTCGTTTTCAACACACTCACTGATTTTGGTTTCGAGAGCATGTATGCCTTGAGCTCCATCCTCATTGGTTTATGGTGGCTGGGTATCGGTCCGGTTTTACGCGCCGAGCGGCGTGTTCTGGGCATCGCTACGGCGATCATGGGAGCAACCATCCTTGGCGCCGGGGTTGGGTGGCTCCTGCAAGTCGATCCGCTTGCCCGTCTTGAATTGTTTTATCTCTTCGAAATTGTGTGGCTGGTATGGCTCGGCATCGTCATCTGGCGTCGTGAGGAACAGCATGAGCATGTGATGGAAGTCGCAGCGGCCGATTGACGCGAACCTGCCCAAAAAAGTGTAATGTTATACTGGTCATGGAAGAGGCACATGGAGCAAAACGCCTGTATAATAGAATCTATCGAGCAACACATCCCGGCAAACTATGTTCATGTCGCGATGTGTTGCTCTTAACGGTCAAAGGATGACACCTCATATCGCCCGGTGGATAGCCTGGTCTTTAGTCGCTGTATATATACTCCTGGCAGCGAGCGGCTTAACCCTCCAGTTCCTTACCAACACCTCTTATACCGATATCGCCTTTCCCGCTCTTCTCATCATCGTCCCCTTGGTCGGGATATGGCCCGTTATTGGCGCCCTCATTATCTCACGCCACCCGCGCCATCCTGTTGGTTGGCTTCTGAGCGTTGGCCTTCTGGTAGCCGCATTCGATATGTTCTTTTCCGGCTATGTAACCTACGATATCAATATCTATTCGGGTGTGCTGCCCGGCTTTTCGATTGGCCTCCTCTGGCTCATGTGGAGTGGATTTCCCTTCGCTACAACCGCCTTCACCCTGATGATATTGTTGTTCCCGGACGGTCGTCCGCCATCCCCCTTCTGGCGCAAGGTAGCCTGGACGGCCGCGGGGACCTTATTCATCTATTTACCCATACAAGCGGTACATCCAGGGTCAGTTGACCCCTTCACCGGCATCTTGCTCAATAATCCTTTAGCAGTTGGCTCAGCCTCTTGGACAATCCTGGAGCCATTATGGCTGGTTGGTCTTGTGATGCTGGCGCTGTGCAACCTGGCAGCAGTAATCTCTCTGATTCTGCGTCTGCGCCGGACCAAGGGGGAGGAGCACCAACAAATAAAATGGCTTGTAATACCGGCTGTAGGCCATTTTGCTTCTATCCCCTTCACCATTCTGGCCTTGGTCGAGACCAACTCCCAAACTCTGGGGATAGCTATTGCTCTGGCTCTCATCTCCGTCGCAGGCATGGTCATCGCCACCGCTTTTGCCATTTTTAAGTATCGGCTTTATGACATCGACATCCTCATCAACCGCACGCTGGTCTATGGCACGCTAACCGCCTGTGTGGTTGGGCTTTATGTGCTGGTAGTCGGAGCGTTTGGAACGTTTTTCCAGGCACAGGGCAACCTGCTGATCACCCTGCTCGCTACCGGATTGATCGCAGTTCTCTTTCAACCCCTGCGCGAAAGACTTCAACACGGTGTCAACCGCTTGATTTACGGCGAACGCGATGATCCAATTGAGGCATTGTCGCGTTTGGGAAAACAGATGGAAGTTGCGCTCCCCTCGGATCAGGTGCTGCCCGCTCTGGTAAAGACCATCGCTCAAACACTGAAACTCCCCTATGTTGGGATTACCATGAAAGCAG